>JAKLKT010000495.1 GCA_023150495.1 Planctomycetota bacterium | reverse complement strand
AAGCTCACCTCGCGGACGGGAGGCGGCGCGGCAGGGGCGCCGGGAGCCGGCTCGCCCGCCGCAGGCCGGGCGGCGGCGGGAGCCTCCTCGCTTCCCTGCGCCGCCGCGGCGGCGGTGAACGCCAGCAACAGGACGAGCCCTCTCACCGCCGCTCCGCGAACTCTTCCCGGATGAGGCTTGCGATCAGGTCCTGCGTCTCGGCGGACGCGCCCTTCGCGTGCTTCTCGAGCGCGGCGCGCGCCGCGGGCGTCCCGACGCGCGCGAGGGCGTGGATCGCGGCGCGCTCGAGCGCCGCGTCCTTCAGCCGCCCGGCGAGGACGTCCGCGGCCTCGGGGTCCGCGTGCACGCCGAGGGCGTAGATCATCGCCATCGCGGCGTCCCTGTCGTCCTCGCGGCCGAGCGCCTCCCGGAGCGCGGCGTCCGCCGAGGGCGCCCCCTGCTCGGCCAGGCCGTGCGCGGCGTACTCGCGGACGATCGCCGCGCGGTCGCCGAGGTACGAGGCGAGGAGCTGCGTCGCGGCGCGGCCGTACGTGCGCGCCACCCGCATGAGGTCCGTCGCGCGGAGCTCGGGCAGGCGGGTCGCCTCGAGGAGCTTCGCCTCGGCGTCGAGCGACGCGCCGAACCGCTCGCGGCCGCGCTCCTCCGCCTCCTTGGCGTACCGTTCGGCGAGCTTCCTGTCCACGGCGCCCGCGGCCCGCTCGAGCGACGCCCGGATCACCGGGTCCTTCTCCGCGAGGAGGAGCGTCGCGAGGCGCTGGGCGTCGGCGTCCGTGAAGAGGTCCCGGTAGCGCCCGGCGAGGGCCGCCAGCTCCCGCGCGCTGTTCGCGCGGAGCCAGAGGTCCTCGGAGCCCAGGGACTCGAGGAAGAGGTGCTTGCCGTTCTCGGCCCGCCGGTCGAACGCCGCGATCGATTCGAGCGCGATCACGTCCTTCAAGCGCGCGTGCTTCGAGTCGAAGAGCGGGTCGCGGCGCGGCACGAGCCCGACGAGCGCGTACGAGGTCGACTGCCGGCGGAGGAAGAAGAGCCCCTCCTCCCCCTCCGCGAGGCGGACGCCCGCGGTGCCGCGTCCGGGCGCCTGCGCCTGCTCGCGGTTCGCCTGCGACTCGCGCGCGCCGGTCATCCGCTGCTCGGCCTTCGGGAGCTTCAGCCCGACGATGTCCGAGAGGTACTTCTCGAGCCCCGCCCGGCGCTCCCGCTCGTACTGGATGGTCGAGCTGTCGAGCGTCGCCGTGAAGGCGTCGGGCGCGACGTAGTCCTCGACGTAGAGGAGCACGAGGAGGCGCTCCCGGTCGTAGCCGGAGAGCCGCTCGGAGACCTCGAGGTGCGCGGTCGAGATCCCCCGGAACGGCGGGAGGAGCTTCACGACCTTCGCCGAGACGATCTGGTCCGACTTGGCGAGCACCCTCCGGCCCAGCTCGGTCAGGTAGGCGCGGCCCGGCTCCCCGGCGGCGGGGAGGGCGAGGAGGAGCGACCACAGGATGGCGCGCATGCGTGGAGCCGGCCCGGAAGGGCCCCATGATATGCGCGTAGGGGTGTAACGAGGGCGTCATGCCCCCGGAGCCCCCTCGCTTCGGATCCCGGGCGGGCTAGAGGCCGGGACTCGCCGTGCGACGCCGGTAGATTCGGACGTTGCCGGGCCTCGGGCGGGCATTTCCGCCCTCGACCACGCTCCTCTGCACCTTGTCGTTGTGGATCTTGATGAAGCGCTGGCACTCGCCCTTGGTCCCGCAGAAGATCTCCTCTCCGTGGAGGAGGACCCTGTAGAACTTCTTCCCGTTGTGCACGCAGTAAAACCGGATTTCCATGAGCACGCTCTCCTGCGTCAGCGGTCCTGCGCGCGGGACGCCCTAGGACGACCCACACCTCTCCATAAGTCGGCCGGATGCCCCGCAAATCGGAGGCCGTGACGCTGGAAATTGCCGCGATTTGTCAAGCCCGCAACCGCAACATGCGATGTCCTAGCAGGTTACGGCGACAGACCCGGCGGTTGTTGTCAAAGGTCGGTCAAGTCGGACCCGCTCTTGGATGTCACGAGACCGCTCAACGTGTCGCCTAGGGGCCGCACGCCCGCGCGCTACAAGCGATAGGGGGCTTGGAGCGTGATCAGCACAACGCCCGAGGCTTTTCCGGCCTCGAGGTCGGCCATGGCGCGCTGGAACACCGGGGCCGCCCATGCCCGGGCGTGGTCCGGGTCGGGGGCCGCGCGCCCGCGGGCGAGGGCGGCGGTGACGCGGAGGCGCGTGGGCTCGAGGGCGAGGAGGCGGGAGCGGTCGCCGCTCTCGACCGTCGCCGCATCCCCGAGGTCCCGGCCGGCGGGGATGGCGAACCCGGCAAGGCGGGCGAGGAGGATCGCCTCGCGGGAGATGTCGTCGTCGGGAACCGCGAGGATCAGCTGGCGGATGGCGCTCCGGTACCCCATCCGCTCGAACTCGTTCAGGAACGCGTGCGAGAGGGTGAAGTCCTCGACGAGCGCCGCGAGCATGGCTCCGTGGGCCTGCCCGCGCCTCGCCTCGGCGAGGATGTTGCCGCACGCCATCCGGACCGCGTAACCGCGCGCGTTCGCCTGCGCGGAGCAGTCGCCCTGCGCGAGAAGCGCGACGGGCGCTGCTTCGCGAGGAGGGTCTCGAGCCCCCTCTCGATCGCCCGCTCCTGCCCGTCCACGCCGTACTGGCGGAGGCGGGTGGACCGGGGAAGCCGGCGCTGCGCGAGGCGCGCCTCAAAGTCCTGCGCGGGCTCGACGCGCTCCTCGGGAGCTTCCTTCCAGGTCACGACGATATCCCGGTCGAAGGGGTCGCCGGGACGCAGGAGCATGTTGGCGAGGATCGCGATCAGGATCACGTGCGCCGCGAGCGAGACCACCGCGACCCGGAAGCGGACCGACGTCCGGAACCGGTAGGCGACGAGCCCCGGGATCGCGCGCAGCCGCGGGAGCAAGGGCGGCTTCGCGCGCGCCGCGGCGGCGACGAGCGCCTCGCGCGTCGCGGGCAGGGGCTCCACCGCCTCCCCGCGGCGCATGAGCCCGAAGAGCGACTCGAGCTCCGCGAGCTCGCGGCGGAGTCCGGGCTCCGCGCTCACGCGGGCCTTCAAGGCCTCGGCCTCCGCGGGGGGGAGCTCGCCGAGGAGGAGGTCGATCAGCTCCTGCCTCACCGCAGCACCCTTCCGAGGAGCCCGCGGAGGTGCGTGACCGCCGCGTTCATGCGCGACTTCACCGTGCCGACCGGGATCTCGAGGATCTCGGAGATCTCGCGGTAGCGGAGCCCCTGCGCCTCGGCCATCACGAAAACGATCCGCTGCGCCTCCGGGAGGTCGAGGAGCGCCTTCCGGACGAGGTCCGCGGCTTCGCGGTCCGCGAGGCGTTCGACCGGGCTCTCTGCGCCCGCGTCGAGGAGGTCGCCGATCGTCGCGCCGTCCTCCTGCACGCGAAGGTCCGCGGAGACGGTCTTCGGGGCCGCCTTCTGGCTCCGATGCCGGTCGATCCAGAGGTTTTTCGCCACGGTGTAGAGAAACGTCTTGAAGGACGCTTCGGGTCGGTATCTCCCGCGCGAACGGAGGAGCTTCAGGAACGTGTCCTGCATGAGATCCTCGGCCAGCGCGCGGTCGTAACACATTTTGTAGAAGAAGTTTATGAGCGCCCGTCCGTGACGGTCGTAGAGGGTCGCAAAGGCCTCTTGATCGCCTTCCTGGAAGGCGACCATGAGCTCGCCGTCTGAGCGGGGCATCTGCGCACTAGGTCGGTAAACGGACGTTCGCGGGGACGGTTCGATTCTAGCAGGTTCCCCGGGCCCCCCCCGGGGGAGGGCAGGTGTTAGCGGTACGGAGCCAGGCTCCGATCAGCTAGTAATCCTCCGCGTCGTCTCGTCCACATGCTCGAAGCGGACGACCTTTGCGCGCGGCCACGCCGCGGCCGCAAGGTCCTTCGGCCACTCGACGACGAGGATCGCCTTCTCCCCCGCCTCGTCCAAGGCGAGGTCGTCGAGCGAGGCGGCGGTCTTCTCGCGGTAGAGGTCCACGTGGATCACGTCGGGCTTGCCCCGGTAGCGGTGCATGAGCGCGAAGGTCGGGCTTCTCACCTCGACGGTCACGCCGCACGCGTCCGCGATCCCCTTCACGAACGTCGTCTTCCCGGCGCCGAGGTCGCCCTCGAGGAGCACGACGTCGCCCGCATGGAGCGTCTTCCCGAGCTCCTTGCCGAGGCGCCGCGTCTCCTCGGGCGAGCGGCTAACGACCGTGCTCATAGCCTCTCGCGACGAGCGGCTCCTCGCGGCCGTCCGGATGCACGAGCACCGCGTCCTTCCCGGTGACGACGCCGATCCTCGTCGCGAAGGCCGGGAGCTTCCCGGGCCGGACGGTCGCGAGGAGCTCGTAGTCCTCGCCGTCGTTGAGCGCGTTCTCGAGCGGCACGCCGGCGCGGGGGATCGCCGCGGCGTCGAGCCGGCAGCCGACGCGCGAGGCGCGCAGGATGTGGTGGAGGTCGGTCGAGAGGCCGTCGCTGATGTCGATCATGGCGCCGAGGTCGCAGGTCTCGTGCAGCTCGGTGGCCTCGGCGACGCGCGGGACGAAGGTCTTGTGCTTCCCGCTCGCGAGCGAGCCGCCGAGCGGTCCGGTGACGACGATCCAGTCCCCCACGCGCGCGCCGGAGCGCAGCACCGGCCCCTTCCGGTGCGCCTTCCCGATCACGGTGCCGACGGCATAGGGCGTCGGGCCGAACGCCGTGTCGCCGCCGACGAGCTTGCACCCGGCGCGCTCGGCGCCCTCGTAGAGCGCGTGCGCCTCCTCCTCGGTGACGTCAGACGGGAGGCAGACGGCGAGGACGGCCCACTTCGGCTCGCCGGCCATCGCCGCGATGTCGGAGAGGCCGCGCGCGACGGCCTTGTAGCCGAACGACGCGGGCCCGTCGACGTGCCAGCGCGCGTGGACGCCGTCGATGACGGAGTCGGTGGTGACAAGCAGCGTCCCCCATCCCGGGCAGTCGAGGACGGCGCAGTCGTCGCCGGTCGCCTCGGCGCGCTCCATGACCCAACGGACGAGCTCCAGCTCGCGCACGGCATGAGGCTAGCGCGCCCGCGCCGGGGCCGCCAGCTACGGGGCGTCGGCAGGAGGGGGCTCCGGGGGCAGGCCCCCGAAGCCGCGGATGTCTCGCGAGGCGGGTCGCCGCAGCTCCCCCATGGGGCCGAACGTGTCGGTGTAGGCCGCCCGATCCCGGGCGGCACCGGCAAGCCTGTCCCATGCCGCTTCGATCGCGGGCGTCGCTTTCACCTCGTCGTTCGTGTAGTCGTCGCCGCGCACGAGCTCGATCGCGTAGTACCTCGCGCCGCCCGTCGTGAACCCGAGGACGGAGAGGCGGTTGACGGAGAGGCCGCGCTCGAGCCACGGCTCCGCGATGACCGGCTCCTTCCCCGTCACGGATGAGCTCCAGCGCGAGTCGCGCTCCGTCTCGATGGCGTGGGCGAGGGCGGTC
>JAKLKT010000494.1 GCA_023150495.1 Planctomycetota bacterium | reverse complement strand
GGCGACGGAGACCGAGGTCAGGCCGCCGCGCGACGCCGCCCCCCCCGCGCCCCCCCCGATCGCGAAGCCGCGGACGCCCGCGAAGGCCCACGACCACACGGTCGGGAGCGAGACCGTCCTCGACGCCCTCGCCCGTTCGCCGCGGAGGGACGAAGCGCGGCCCGACGACGCGACGGCCGGGAGCGCCACGGTTCTCGATACGCAGGGGGTCCGGGGGCCGGAGCCCGAGGCCACGGGCACGCAGCCGGACGCCGTCACGCGCACGGAACCCGACGGGGCCCGTCCCTTCGCCGACCCCGACGCGGAGACGCGGACGAAGGACCCGTTCGCGACCGCGACCGGGGCGCGCGAGACCGCGGACCTCGCCGAGCCCACGACGAAGAGCAGCGCCGACGCGACGACGGACCCGCTCGAGGGCCCGCCCGCGCTATGGCCCGCCCCGGCCGACTTCCCGGCCGCCCCGGAGGAGGACTCGCCCGCCGCGACCTCCGCGGAGGCGGAGGCCCCCTCCTTCCACGACGCCGAGACCGCCTCGCAGGATCTGGAGCCGATCGCGCGCGAGGCCGCGCTCCCGCCGCAGGGCGTGTTCGACCTCCCTGCGGACGAGACGCAGCTGATCACGGCGTCGCGGCCCGACGTCCCGACGGTCGAGGCGCCGTCGCTCGGCGCGCCGCCCACGCCGTTCACGGGCGCGCTGTTCGAGGCACCGGAGCCGACGACCTCCGAGGAGCCCGCGCCCGAGCGCGCGGAACGCCCGCGCATCCGGAGCCGCCGCCGCGGCGCGAGGACGCCGCAGG
Organism: Planctomycetota bacterium; assembly: GCA_023150495.1. Taxonomy (GTDB): domain Bacteria; phylum Planctomycetota; class PLA2; order PLA2; family PLA2; genus PLA2. The sequence continues at coordinate 2,066 of JAKLKT010000494.1, read as the reverse complement.
AGCCCGTCCTCAAGCGGCTCACGCGCTGGGCGAAGCGCCACCTCGACCCGCGCGACTTCCTCGAGATCGTCGGCACGGCCGTCTTCGAGCGCGCGAAGAAGCTCGGCGAGAAGGTCCGCACCGAGCGTCGCGAGAACCGCGTCTCGCACAGCGCCGAGTGGTGGCGGAAGACGCTCGTCGAGCTCGGGATCCTCTACGCGATCGTCATCCCGATCGAGCTCGCGGTGACCGGCGGCCGCCTCGGCTCGTTCGGGGTCCACCCGCACCCCTACTGGCTGGTCGTGCTGCCGATGGCCGCCGCGCGCGGCCTCGTCGCGGGCCTCCTCGCCGCGGGCGTCGCCTCGGTCCTCTACGCGATCGGCGCGGCGCAGGCGGTGACCGACGCGGTCTTCACCTTCCGCAACATGACGGAGCCGCTCCTCTTCTTCGCCGTCGCCTTCTTCGCGGGCGAGCTGCACGACGAGGGCCTGCTGAAGCGGCGCAAGGGCGAGCGGCGCATCAAGGACCTCGAGGAGCGCACCGAGCAGCTCCGCCAGCAGCGCGACGTGCTGACCGACGCGAACCGCGAGCTCGAGAAGCGGATCGTGGACGACTCCGTGCAGTTCGGCAACCTGATCCAGGCCGCGCGGCGGATCGAGCGCGCCGGCCGCCAGGAGGTCTTCGACCTCGCGCTCGAGATGGCCGAGGAGCACTGCGGCGCGGCGGCGTCGGTGCTCATGCTGCTCGAGGACGGCACGCTCGACTACCTCTGCCACCGCGGCTTCCCGTCGGACGAGATCGGGAAGCGCCTCGCGATCGCGCGGCAGAGCGCGTTCGTGAAGCGCGCGGTCAGCGAGGGCGTCGCGGTCAACGGCCTCGACCCGTCCGAGGTGGCGCCGCAGGAGGGGCCGCTCGTGGTTGCGCCGCTCTTCGACGCGGGCGGCGTCGTGAAGGCGCTCATGTGCCTCGACGAGATCCCGCTCGCGCGCCTCAACGAGTCGACGGTGACGGTCTTCCTCGGGATCGCGGACTGGGCGTCCGCGGCGCTCGCGCGGCTCACCCGCGGGGCCGATGCCCCGGCGCCGCGCGCGGCGGGGTTCTCGGTCGGGCCCGAGGTGGACCTCTGGCTCGGGACGGTCGCCGAGCTGGGCAAGCGGCTCCGGGTCGAGCTCGCGCGCAGCTCGCGCTACGGCGTGCCGACGTCGTTCCTCACGGTCCAGGCGACCGACTGGAAGGACGCGACCCGCGAGGGGATCGACGCGCTCGACCGGTTCATCCTCATGCACTTCACGACGGGGCTCCGGCCGAGCGACGGCATCTACCGCTTCGGCTACCCCGGCGCCTACCTGCTCGTGCTCGCGGGCACGTCGCTCAAGGGCGCCGAGGTCGTGCGCACGCGCCTCGAGCGGCGCGTCGCGTACACGCCGAGCCCGTTCGGCGCGGTCGAGATCGTCGCCACGGGCCCCGACACCGAGGCGCCCGACCTCATGAGCCTGATCGCCCGCTGCGCGAGGAACTTCCGCGAGCGGTCGAGGCTGCCGCTCGAGGCGCGCTGCCCGGTCACGGTGCCGGAGCGCCTCGAGGCGGAGGACCTGAACGCGTTCCTGCGCCGGCTCAAGATGGAGACGAGCCTCGCGGTCCGCAACGGCATCGATCTCCACGTCGTGGGCATCAGCGCCGAGGCCTCCGAGCATGCGGGCCCGGGCATCCTCGCGCGGCACGTCGTCGAGGTCGGCGAGCAGACGCTCCGCCCGACCGACGGCGTCTACATGATCGGCCAGTACCAGTGCGCGGTGATCCTGCCGTGCACGAACGGCGAGGAGGCGGCGACGGTCGCGCACCGCCTCGCCACGCTCGTCCGCGCGCGCGACCCGTCGGCGCCGTACGGGCAGATCGAGACGCAGGTGCTCGGGCTCGGCCCGAGCCACCCGGACGCGGGCTCGTTCCTGACGGCGCTCGCGAGGCGCGGGAGGGAGACGTCGCGATGAACGCAACGGAGCTTGAGAGGAAGGGGGAGGGGCCGGGGAACCCCGTCGTCCCCGCGGAGCCCCCGGCGGCCCCGGATCCCGCGGCGCCGGACGCGGGCC
>JAKLKT010000493.1 GCA_023150495.1 Planctomycetota bacterium | reverse complement strand
CCCCACCGCCGGAGCCCGCCCTTCGGCGCGAACTCCGCGCGCACGCGCACGTCGTCCGCGGAGAACGCAGCGGCCGCGGGCGAAAGCCCGGCCGAGAGCGCCTGCAGCCGCCGCATCGCGTCGAGCCGCGCGCGGAGTGCCGGCTCGGACTCGAGCCGCCGCTCGAAGGCGCGGCGCTCCTCCTCGGGCAGCCGCCCGTCGAGGTGGAGCGAGAGCCGAAGTTCGTCGTTCACAGCCAATCCCTCATACGCGCGAGGAGCCGCTTGCGCGCCCTCGCGAGCCTTGTCGAAACCGTCTTGCACGGGCACCCGCAGACCCTCGCCGCCTCCTCGTAGGAGAGCCCGCGCACGGCGCAGAGCACGTACGCCTCGCGGAACCGCGCGGGAAGGTCCGCGATCGCCTTCCGGAGGCGCTCCTCCGACTCCGCGGCGGCTGCCGCCGCCGCGGGCGACGGCTGGGCCATGGGGCCGAATCCCCGCCGCTCGACCGCCTCGTGCTGGTACCGCGTGCGGGTCGTCTCGCGCCGGAACCGGTCGTGGCAGAGGTTCCTCGCGACCGTGCAGATCCACGCGGCGAAGGGCCGCGAGGGGTCGTAGGCCTGAGGCCGCCGGAACAGCCGCAGGAAGACCTCCTGCCCGATGTCCTCCGCCGCGTCGCGGTCGCCGGTCATCAGGTGGGCGAGATCGACGATCCGGTCCCGCCAGCGGACGACGATCTGGTCGAAGGCGTCGCCCTCCCCCGCGAGGATGCGGGCGAAGAGCGCCTCGTCCGTGCAGGCGGACTCCATCGCCCGCATTACGCCCGCCGGGGGTCTAGCGCTCCCCGAGCCGCTCGAGGATCCGGTCGACCTTCTTCTCGATCCGGTCCACCCGCTCCCCTAGCCCCCGGACCCCCTCCGCCTCCATCTCCCTGAGCAGCTCGATTCGGATCTCGGCGCGGCGGATCCCCTCGCGGTCGCCTTTCCCGCGGGCCTCCTCGAGCTTCCTCTCCTCGGCACGGGTCCATTCGCGGATGGATCGAGGCCCGCTGCGGAGGCGTCGCTCCAGCTCCTCGATGCCCTTCTGCGCGCGGTCGAGCCTCTCCTCGAGAGGGAGGGTGGGGGGGGCTTCGGGGGGGGAGGCGCCGAGCTTCAGCTTCCCCTCGATCCTGCCCTCTCCGCGGCGGAGGACGTAGGCGACCTCGTCGCCCTGTGCGCGGGCGCGGACGAGCGCGATCAGCTCCTCGGGCGTCCGGACGGGTGCGCCCGCGAGCTCCACGAGCACGTCTCCCGGCAGGAGGCCGGCGCGCGCCGCCGGGCTCTCCGGCATGGCTTCGAGGACGAGGACCCCGTCCCCCTTCTGGGCGGGGGCGACGCGGACGCCGAGGAACCCCGGCGCCTTCTCCTGCGCGGGCGATGGCGCCGCGAGCGCGAGCAGGAGGATCCAGACGGGCTTGGCCATGGCGTTTCTCCTTCGCCACACGTTTTACTGCGGCGCGGCGGGCCGGGGGCCCCTTTTCCGCGCGGCCTGATAGACTCCCGCCCCGTGCCCATCTCCCTCTCCGTCAAGGGGGCGGACGGCCATGAGAAGCGGGTCGAATTCGACCGGACGAAGGTCACGGTCGGCTCGAATCCCCTCTGCGACGTCGCGCTTACCGACCCCGGCGTGGATCCCGAGCAGTGCGTGCTCGTGGCGCGCGAGGGGAAGGTCGAGATCTTCGACATCGGGGAGTCGGGAGGCGTGCTCGTGAACGGCCGGCCGGTCGGCCACGCCGAGGTGGGCCCGGGAGACGAGATCTGGGTCGGGCGGACGGTCCTCCGGCTGCTCGCGGAGGGGGCGAAGGCGGTCTCGTTCACCGAGGGCGTCTCCACGGTCCGCGAGGAGATGCCGGCGGCCATGCCCGCGGCGGGGCTCGGGGCGCCGAAGGAGGAGCGGTTCGCGCTGCTCGACCAGGTCGAGAAGCTCATCAGCTCGATCGGGTCGGGCGAGGGGATCTTCGAGTCGATCCTCGACACGCTGTTCACGAGCGTGCCCGTGCGGCGCGGGTTCCTCGCGCTGCGCGGCGAGGGGGGCGAGCTCGTCGTGAAGGCGCACCGGAGCCGCGAGAAGGGGAGCGCCGCGAACGAGCCGATCGAGGTGAGCCGGACGCTCGTCCGCCGCGTCCTCGAGAGCGGGAAGGCGGTCCTCACGTCGGACGCGGAGGCGGACGAGAACTTCAGCGCGATCCGCTCGATCCACCGCCTGCGGATCAAGGCGGCGATCTGCGTGCCGCTCCTCGTCGGCGGGCGCGTGACCGGCGTGGTCTACGGCGACAACCGGGAGCAGCCGGGCTCGCTCAAGAAGGACCACCTCTCGATCCTCGGCGCGCTCGCGAGCATCGCGGCCGTCGCGGTCGACAAGATGCGGCTGCTCGAGGAGTACAACCAGAAGCTCCGGATCGAGCAGGCGCTCTCGATCGCGCGCTCGATCCAGCGCAACTTCCTCCCGGCGAAGCCGGCGTCGGCGGAGCGGCTCGATGTCCACGGCCACTCCGTGATGTGCGACGAGACGGGCGGCGACTACTACGACTACTTCGAGATGGCCGACGGCTCGCTCGGCATCGTCGTCGCGGACGTCACCGGGCACGGGGTCGGGCCCGCGCTGCTCATGGCGACCGCGCGGTCGGCGCTGCGCGTGCTCGTGCGGGCGGAGCCGTCGATCGAGCGCCTCCTCTTCCGCCTCAACAACCTCCTGCGCGAGGACGTGCACGACGGCCGCTTCATCACGCTCTTCCTCGGCAGCGTGGACCGCGGCAGGGACGTCTTCCGGAACTGCGGCGCCGGGCACACGCCGCCGGTCTGGTACCGCGCGAGCGACGGCTCCACGACGCTCGTCCACTCCAAGGGGCCGCCCC
>JAKLKT010000492.1 GCA_023150495.1 Planctomycetota bacterium | reverse complement strand
GACGTGCATCAGCGGTCCAGGGCGGCCGCGCCCCGCGGCGCGTGCGGCACATGCGTGCCGTCGCGGACGTTCCGCGGGACGTGCCGGGCGATGCGCGCGGCCTTCCGGATGACCCGCCGGGCGAGCTTCCTGTCGCCGCCGTAGCGGAGGAGCCCGCGCCAGAGGCAGGTCCGGCTCACGAGCCCCCGCGCGCTCGAGAGGAGCGCCGCGAGGTCCTTCACGCGCCGCCGCCGCGAGGTGGAGCGAAGGAGCCGCGCGAGGTCGATGAGCGTCAGGTCGTACGACCCCGGTCTCGCGAAGAGATGGCAGAGGTAGAGGTCCCGATGCACGAGGCCGCAGGCGTGCAGCCGCCGCGCGACGTCGGCGACCGCGAGCGCGGCCCGGCGCGGGTCGAGCGTCCGCCAGATGTCGTCGAGCGGCTGCTCTCCCTCGAGCGCGACGGTCGAGAAGAGGCCGCGCCCGTCGGCGAGCACGCCGCCGACGGCCGGCTGCGGCACGCGGAACCCGGCGGCCATCATGAGCCGGTGGTTCTCCCACTCGGCCGCCGCCTCGCCCGGGTCCCTCGTGATCTTCACGACGAGGCCGGGAAGGCGCGCGTTGGTGCGGTCCTCGAGCCGGCGGACGACCTCCGCCTTCCGCGCGACCTCCTCCGCGCTCGCGTAGGGCGCGCCGACCGCGTTGACGAAGGGCCCGAAGGGCGGGCAGGCGCGGACCGCCGTCCGCTGGGGCGCCCAGCGGTAGGGCCGGAACCGGCCGCGGTGGCCGATCTTCCGGATCCTCGGCGGCGGGGCGTCGCCCGCGTAGGCGCGCCAGAACCGGAGCCGGTCGGCGCGGCTCACGGTCGGCTCCTCCGCGGACCAGTAGAGCGCCGAGAGTTCGAGCCTCCCGTGCTTCAGCCGGGCGGGGTCGAGCACGCGGACAAGGTCCTCCGCCACATAGAGGTGGTAGGTGACGAGGTCGGGCCACTTGAGCCCTGCGTCGCGGATCCTCGTGCAAACGGCCGCCACCCGCGCGATGAGCGCGTTCCGGTCGCGCCGCGCCATGGACGGCCACCGGGTGCGGATCAGCTCGTCGAGCGGGAGGCCGGGAAGCCGCTCCGTGACGAAGCTCTTCCCCGACACCGTGACGACCTTCGGCCCCAGGACCCCCGCCTCCTCGAGGCGGAGCATCTTCTCGAGCTCCTCGGCGCACGCGCGCGCCGACGTGAACTCCTTGACGAAGAGGTCCCCCTCCTCACGGACGGTGCGGTCCTTGTGCTCCGAGACGATGGCGCCCAAATCGGCCCGCCATGCTACCCGACCGCCATCCGACGCGGTTCGGGACGACCCAAGGGCTCCGGCGGTCCTTCTCTTCGAGTGCCTGCGTGTCACGGCGAAGGGAGGCACGGTGGAGACCGCCGGACCCAACCTCGATCGGATGCGCGCTCGTTTGGGTCCTCGCTCTCACGAGCCTGCTTCTTGGGGGGCCGCGGGGTGAAGCGGCCCTGTCAGTCAGGCTTTGGGGTGGCCGGGCGGGCACCTCCTTTCCCCCTCAGAGGCGGGGCGGCCGCGGCGCGACGCCGCCGCGAGCGCGGGAGTGCGAACATCTGGCGCCCGGGCCAAGCGGGCATGCGGTCGGGAGGGAGGCGCGGGGGGTCCGGGGGCGGCAGCTCCTGGTGGCGTGCGACGGCGAACATCCGGCGCTCCGGGCGAGCCCCGCCCGCGGCGGGCACGGCGCTCCCCCCACGGCGCCCGCGCCGGCGCCCGAGTGCGAACATCTGGCGCTCGGGCAAGCCGCCGACAACGCGGCCCCGGACAGGGTCATCGCCCTTCTCCCTACGCATCTCGTACATGCATACGGCACCGGGCCGACAAGGTCGCGAAGGCGAGGATCCTGCCGCACGCATTCACACCGGACACGGTCGCCAGCCGCTCCGGTCGCCCGCACAACCCGGCCCCGACCGAGGAGCTGCCCACGAACCGCACGCCCGCGCAGGTCGACCACGCAGATCGGCCGCGCAGGCCCTCGTCCCCCGCCTCCAACCGCCCTCCCGCGCCCGCGGCCTGCCGCGTGGCGCCCTCGCCCCCGCAACCGGGTGGCCGGACGCCGCAACTGTTTGTAAAAACTGCCGGGCGCCCTCGGAGCACCTCGGCCAACCCCTGCGCGAACGTCCGTTCACTTGGGCGGTGCGCAAAAAGCCCCGGCAGGCGCAGGAGCCCCGCGCGCACGGCAAACCCGAAGGCGAGGCGGCCGATCATCGCAAACAACGAAGCTTGGAACAGCCCTTTCCGCGCAGCGACGCCATCCCCGAGTATCGTTGACCACTACTGGCGACACTGACAGAACGTGAACAGGGGGGCACGATCGGCCGCGCGCCCGCCCCCGCGCCGCCTTAGCCCGTGCGTGCACCGCGCAAAAGCGGCGAGCCCCGCAAGCCCCACCGCAGGAGGCCCGCAGCCACCAAGATCACCGCAAATGCGCCTGCAACACCCCCGCAACACCCGCCCACCCGCCCGCAGCGTCAGTATTTGGTTTCTCGTTTTCTTCACTCCGGTATTGACGTTTCTCAACCGGCATCCCTAGAATCACCCCTTCATCGACTCGCGTGCGAAGAGCGCGGGTCAAGAGACATGGCGACGCGCGTGCCAGGGACGCGGGTCAAGTGATGTGGCGGCTCGCGCTGCGAAGAGCGCGGGCCGAGCGCGGGTTCGGATCGCAAGCTTGGGTGGGGCCTGCGGTCACAGGGAGGGTACGGGAGTCGTGGACCAGGAGGGGAGGCGTGCCACGCCGGCGGCGGCCATCCGGTGCCGTCCTGCCATCGTGCTCGCGGCGGTCGCCGCGCTCGCGGTGCTCTGTGTCCGCGCCGGGGCGCCCGATCTCGCTGCCCTCGTGCT
>JAKLKT010000491.1 GCA_023150495.1 Planctomycetota bacterium | reverse complement strand
GCCGGGGACTCGCGCTCGGAGGGGCCGCACCCCGGGGCGAGCGCGAGCGCGAGGGCGAGGGCGAGGGCGAGGGCGAGCCGGGCGGCGAGCCCGCGCCCCGGCTCGGGCGGACGGCTCCTCAGGACCGGCACGCGCCCTCCTCGCGGGCGTCAGAAGCGGACATCGACGCCCCCGTAGACCGAGCGTCCGTTGCCGGGGATGAAGGCCGCCTGGTCCGAGCGCGCCTGGTCCACCACCAGGGTCGAGGCCGCGTAGGTCTCGTCGCTGAGGTTGCGGCCTTCGACGAAGAGCGCGATCCCGGAGCGGAGCTCGTAGCGCGCGCGCAGGTCGAAGGTCGCGAAGGTCCTCGTGAAGAGCGTGTTGAGGTTGTCGACGGGCGTCGTGCCGGGCTGCCAGTGGAGGGTCCCTCCGAGGGTGAGCCCGTCGAACGCCTCCCAGGCGAGGTCGAGCCCGATCACGTGCGGCGGCGCGCCGGCGAGGCGGTTGTCGTCGCGGACCGGGTCGTCGACGAAGCGGAAGTCCTGGAAGATGTAGGACAGCCGCCCCGTGACCCGGTCGGCCACGCGCGCCGTCGCCGCGAGCTCGAGGCCGAGATGGCGCGTGTCGTCGGCGTTGACGGAGCCGAGCGAGACGCCGCTCTCGTCGCGCAGGTTCAGGAGCTCGTCCGAGACCCAGGAGTGGTAGAGGACCGCGTCGAGCGCGACCGGGCCGAGCTCCCCGCGCCAGCCGACCTCGACCGTGGTTGCGGTCTGCGCGTCGAGGTCGGGGGTGCGGAACGCCGCCGCCGCCACCGGGAAGAGCAGGTTCGGGCGCCCCGGGCTGCTGTTCGGGGTGCCGTTCACGGTGGCGATCAGGTCGTCGTGGGAGGGCGGCTCGAAGCTGCGGCTGACCGCGGCGAACAGGAGATGCTCCTCGGCGGGCCGCCACGAGAGGGCGAGGCTCGGGCTCAGGCCGAAGTAGTTGCGGTCGTAGCTCGTGTCCTCCCAGGGCACCGTGCCGTCGGGCATCCGCACGTCCGGATCGAGGGGGCTGAAGGCGACCGTCGGCCGGGTGGCAGCCCGGTAGGTGTCGTCGTTGTCGCGCAGCGCGTAGGAGAGGGCCAGGCCCGGCGAGAGCGTGAACCCGCGCCCGAGCGGGACGTTCCCGCCGACGAAGCCCGAGAGCGTCACGGCCGAGAGGTCGTTGCGGCCGAAGACGGGACCCCGATCGCCCTCGATGTTGATGGCGTAGGCCCGGTCCGCCTCGCCGAGCGCGACGGTGAGCGTCGCCTCGGCGAGCGGCAGCGGCGCCTCCGGATCGGGCTGCCAGGCGTAGCGGCCGACGAGCGCCAGGTCACCCCCATCGGTGTCGCGGATGCCACCCGGGATCGGGAAGACGAAGCGGTCGTCGGTGTAGCTGAGCCCGACGGCCGCGTCGAAGACGTGGTCCCCGGCCTCGTAGCTCGCGCGCGTCCCGAGCCGGCCCTGGCGCGTCCGCCGCATTGGGAGATCGCGAATGACGTTCGGGCCCGGGCCGGTGACCGCCGGGCCCGCGGGCGTGAACGAGAAGACGGGGCCCGGGAAGACCTCCCTCGGGGCGTCCCCCATGAGCTCGCGCGTGAGCGGGCCGGCCACGTCGAAGCGCACGTCGCGGTAGCCGGCGAAGACGCGGCTCGACAGGCCGCCGCCGAGCTCGAAGCCGGCGTTGGCGTCGAAGCCCGCGCGCCAGGAGTCGTTGTAGTCGCGGAAGCCGTCGCTCCGCCCGCCGCTCAGGCTCAGGTACGCGTCGTAGTCCTCCCCCGCGACGCCGTAGGCTGCCGCCCCGCCCGCCGTGGCGAAGGAGCCGCCCTCGGCGTTCCCGCGCAGGCCGGGCTGGCTCGAGCCGGTGGGCGAGACGAAGTTCAGCGAGCCGCCGAGCACGGTCGCGCCGAGCCGGTTCGTCGAGGCCCCGCGGTGGACCTCGATGAACTCGGCTGCCCGCGGCTCGGCGAGTGAGACGACGTAGGAGCCGTCGGCGCGGTTGAGGGGCAGCCCGTCCTGGAGGAAGAAGACGCCGCGCTCGACCGGGTTCTGCTGCAACCCGGAGCCGCGGATCTGGATGCGCGGCTGGTCGAAGCCGCCGAAGAAGTCCTGGATCACGACGCCCTGGGTGGTCCCGAGCGTGTCCGAGAGCGTGAGGTTCGCCGTCCCCTCGAGCGACTCGGTCTCGACGAGGGCGGTGCCACCGGGAATCGCGTCGAGCTTCTCGCGGGCGAGCTCGAGGTCGTCGGGGGCCGTGCCCTTCACCTCGATCGGCTCGACCCGCACGACGCTACCCGGCGTGGCCGACTGCCCATAGGCAGGCCCGGCAAGCGCCCCCCCGAGGAAACACGCGCAGGCCACCCTTAAAGAGAAATCGATGCGCACAGCTCCACCCCCCTCACTCCAGGCGCACAACTGAAAATGAAAACCGTTTTCGTTTCCATCGGCAAGAGGGGGGGACAGTCCCGGCGATCCGGCGATTCGGGCGATTCGGGGACAGTCCCGGCGATTCGGCGATTCGGCGGGCATCGCGCTTGACGGAGGCACGCGCGGCCCCTACCCCGCCGCCGTGGCGACCCTCCTGGTCCTCGGCTCGAAGCCGGATCCGGCCCTGCCCGCGCGCTCGGCGATCGACGCGGTCGCCTGCGCCAACGCGTCCGGCCGCTCCGCGGCGGACCTCGGCCTGCCCGTACCCGTCCTGACCGCGATCTCCGCGATCCTGACCTCGGGCCAGCCCTCGGCGCGCCACAGCCTGCGGGCGCTCGGGGGGTTGCGGACCGGAACGCTCCACCTGCTGCCCAGTCACGACCGCGGCGGGAGCCCCGTCCGCCGGCTCTGGCGGCGTGCGCGCCAGATCCGGATGGAGCCCGCCTGG
>JAKLKT010000490.1 GCA_023150495.1 Planctomycetota bacterium | reverse complement strand
ACCGGCTCTTCGCGCGCACGGGGCCCGTCGACCTCCTGGTCAACAACGCGGCCGTGATCCACGAGCCGAGGAACCTCGTGGACGTCCCGCTCGCGGAGTGGCGGAGGCTCCTCGACACGAACGTGCTCGGGATGGTCGCGGTGCTCCGGGCCTACGTGCCCGCCATGAACGCGCGGGGCCATGGCGTCGTCTGCAACCTCTCCTCGACGTGGGGGAGGACCGTGGACGCGCGGCAGGCGCCCTACTGCGCGACGAAGTGGGCGGTCGAGGGGCTTTCGAAGGCGCTGGCCGAGGAGGTCGCGGAAGGCGTCGTCGTCCTCGCCGTGAACCCGGGCGTCGTCGCGACGGACATGCTGAGGACCTGCTTCGAGGGCGCGACCCTCGGGGCGACGCCGCCCGAGGAGTGCGCGCAGGCGTTCCTGGCCATGCTCCGCAGGGTGACGCCCGCCTGGAACGGCCGGAGCGTCGATCTCTGACTCCCCCCCGCGCCCCCCCTCTTCGCCCCGCGTCCGTTAGAATCCCTGAGCCATGAACCGCCTCCTTCCGATCCTCCTCCTCGCGGGCGCCGCCTCGGCCCAGGACTCCGGCGGGCTCATGACCGCCGGCGACGCGCTGAACGTCGAGATGTGCGAGAAGATCCGCGACGCGGTCATCCCGCGGGTCGAGGCGTTCACGCGGATGAAATACCGCCGGCACGTGCCGATCCGCGTGCAGCCGAAGGCGCAGTGGGAGGCGATGCAGAAGGCGGAGGGGTTCGGCGGCTTCTCGGCGCGGCACGCGCTCGCGTTCTACCGGAAGGGCATCAACGACGTGACCGTCGTGCCCTGGGTGATCGGCCGCTACCCGCCGCCGGGGCAGCCGGGCGAGCCGATGAAGCGCACGCGCGAGGAGTGGGTGATGGAGCTCGAGCCGACGCTCATCCACGAGCTCACCCACGCGATCCACTTCCAGAACTTCTACTCCGAGGGGCGCACGGTCCAGGCGTCGCTCCGCTCGGACGGGCTCTCCGACGACGAGCTCGACGAGTCCACGGTCGAGTTCCTCCTCAGCGAGGGGTTCCCGGAGCTCGTCGCGCTGCGCACGACCGACTTCCGCGGCAGCATGCAGCGGCACCCGGCCCCGGCGCCCGACGGCGTGCGCGCCTACATGAAGCGGTACGTGCCCAACAAGAAGGACCCGTACCGCGTCACGCTGAGCCAGAGCGGCTACTCGGACGGGCTCGACCTGCTCCACCACCTCCAGCTCAAGGCGGGGCCGGGCGGCGTGCGCGCGTGCCTCTACCGGCCGCCGCCGCGGCTGCTGCTCTTCCAGCCGGAGCTGCTCGCGACCGTCGAGCTCGAGGACCCGCCGGACCCGGACTCGATCCTCGGCTTCCTCTACCCCGAGGTGCTCAAGGGCAAGGAGGTGCGGCTCGCGGTGAACCCGGGGAGCGGGCGGCTCTTCGAGGGAGCGTACGAGAGCGGCTTCCGCGCGCCGGGCTGCCTCATCGGCTACGTCGCCGAGGTGGGCGCCGCGGACGACCCGCAGGGCGAGTCGCGGTACGCCTTCTTCGTGTCCGACCCGGACGAGCAGGGCGACTGGAGCAGCGCGCAGGCCTCGAGCCTCAAGGCGATGAACCCGGCGGGCGTGACGGAGAAGGACGTGCCCCTGCCGCTCGTCGAGGGCGGGGTGAAGGCCACGGTCGTCTCCGTCAAGGAGGGCGAGAGCCTCTACGTGCGCGGCGAGACGCACGGCCTCGTCGTGCTCGCGCACGAGGCGAAGCCGACGCCCAATCTCGAGGATCGCGTCACGATCGCGCTGAGCGCGCTCTACGAGCGCCGCCCGAAGCCGAAGATCTACGCGGAGGCGCAGCGCCGCGCGCTCGCCGCCTACGAGAAGGACGGCGACTGATACCGGTCACCGCAGCGCGGCGAGCTCCTTCCGCGCCTCCTCGACGGCCTTCAGCGCCCCGTCCTCCTCGCTCGAGTGCCGCTGCCTCAGCTCGTCGATCTGGTCGAGCGTCGCCTTGAGCACGCCCACGCGCTCGGAAAGGTAGGAAGCCGACTGCTGCACGAGCGGGAGGCGGTCGAGGAGCTCCTCGTACTCCTGCAGCTCCTCGCCGCCCTCCACGAGGTGCTCGTGGATCTTCGCGTCGATCGCGTCGAGCTCCTTCTGGATCGCCTCGAGCTTCCCGCGGTTCTCGGTGAGCTCCTTCTTCTCGACGGCGATGTTCCGCTTCTCGATCTCCGCCTCCATGAGCTCGAGCAGCAGGAAGAACTTGAGGTCCGTGAAGTCGTAGGTGTCGGGCGTCTTGCCCTTGGGAGCCTGCGGGAGGCCGAGGATCTGGCTCACGACGCGCTTCCGGTCCGGCATCTCGCCGAGCCAGCCGCGGAAGCCGTCGTTGATGATCTTCCTCTCGTTCTCCTTCGCCGCGCCGCGCCGCGCGAGCGGCGTCGCCGCGAACCACTGCCGCTTCACGGCGCGGATCGTGTCGAGGTCCTTCTTGACCGGCGACTCGTCGACCGTGCCCAGCTTCGCGTCCTCGAGGCTCTGGCGCCACGCGTCCTGGATCGCGTCCTGCCGCGCGGCGATCTTCGACCGCTCGTCCCGCAGCTCCTTGAGCTTCCCGCGGACCGAGCTCTCCGCGAGCTTCTTCAGCTCGTTCTCCCGCTCGCGCATGGCCTCGAGCTCCGCCTCCTTGCGGCGCGCGTCGAGGATCGCCTGCGTGTACGTCCGCCGGAGGAGGCTGACCTCGGGGAGCCCCTTCATCTCCTCCCCGTGCTTCGTCTCGAGGTCCTTCAGTGCATTCTCGAGCTCGCCGACCTTCGCCTTCAGCTCCTCCCGCTTCCTCTTCCTTTCCTCGGGATCGGGCGCGGGCGGGGTGGGGGCCGGGGG
>JAKLKT010000489.1 GCA_023150495.1 Planctomycetota bacterium | reverse complement strand
GGCGCGTGAGGGTCGACAGCCTCGCTCCGGGGGAGCACCAGGTCTTCGCGCAGCTCGGGCGCCTCTTCGACGAGGTCCGGGAGGTGGCCGTGCGGATCGAGGCCGGGGGGACGACCGAAGCGACCCTCGCGCTCGGCGAGCTCCCGCCGGAGCCCGAGCAGGTCCCCCTCGCGGGCACGATCGAGGTCGCCCGCGGGTGGACCGGGGAGGACGAGGCGCCGCCGAGCTGCGTGACGCCGTCCATCACCGCATGGAATCTCCACGGGACCGTGGACGTGGAGGGGCCGGACGAGGAGGGACGGTGGTCCGCGGGCGACGTGCGTCCCGGACCGCATGGCTTCCGCCTCGATGCGTGGACGTGGATCCAGTCCGTCCACGTCGGGCCGCAGGGGGAGACCGACGCCCGGCTCTCCGTCCCGCCTCCGTGCGACGTGGAGCTTCTGCTCGTCGACGAAGGGACCGGCGAGCCCTTCCCGGGGGAAGAGGCCATCTCGTGGTGCTCGCGGGCGGCGGATGTCGGCGAGGATCTCCTTGACCGCTGGTACGCGGAGGACCACGGGAATCCCGCGCACCCGGAGAAGCCGGGCGTCTACAGGTTCCGCGCGCCACGCGGGGTTCTCCGTGCACGGTACTGGGGAGGCGACCCCGCGGAGTCGGCTCGGCATGGCGGCCTCGATATCGAGCTGAAGCCCGGTCTCAACCGGGTGGAGCTCAAGGTAGGGTGGGAGCTCCGGATCGACGTCCTGCTCAAGGACGGCGCGATGCCCGTCCCCGCGGACGACGGCTTCGCCGGCGGCGTCGAGGTCGAGCCCCTCCGAGGCGTAGGCGCGGAGGAGGAGAAGTACGCCCACCGGCTCGGCCTCCGCATGTGGGTCACGAAGCCCGGGCGCTACCGGGTCTCGTTCCCGGAGATCGAAGGCTACGAGCCGATCGATCCGGTCGAGGTGGACGTGGCGCCGGGAGCGATCCCGAAGGTCGAGATCGCGCTCCGGCGCCGCGAACGCTGACCTACTTGCCGGGCGTCGGCGCCTCCGGCGCCGCGGGCTTGCTCGCCGCTGCCCTGGCCTTCGCCGCCTCGGCGATCGCCTTCGCGGCATCCTCCGGTGACAGCCGCCGGATCGACACGATCTTCACCTCGGCGACCGGGCGCGAGTCCTGATCCACCTTCACGTCGCCGATCCGCTCGACGATGTCCATCCCGCCGATCACCTCGCCGAAGACCGTGTGGCGGCCCGTCAGCCACGGCGTGTCCCCGAGGTTCAGGAAGAACTGGCTGCCGTTCGTGTTCGGCCCCGCGTTCGCCATCGCGAGCGAGCCCTTCACGGGCGCGTGCGAGGCGTGCGTCTCCTCGTAGACGTAGCCGAGGTTCTCGAGCGCCTCCTTCACGGTCAGCGACTCGACCTTCTTCTGCACCTCCGCGGCGCGCTTGTCGAGCTCCTCCTGCGACTTGATCCCCATCTTCGCGAAGAGCGGCATGATCACGTTGCGCTGGAAGTCCTCCCGGCTCTGCAGCTGCATCGCGGGGTGCGCGCTGTTGCCGTCGAGCACCTTCGCCGTGTCGAGGCCGAGCGACTTCGCGTTGATCTCGTCCTTGAACTTGTAGCCGGCGTCCCCGCTGCCGTCGC
This sequence comes from Planctomycetota bacterium, assembly GCA_023150495.1. Taxonomy (GTDB): domain Bacteria; phylum Planctomycetota; class PLA2; order PLA2; family PLA2; genus PLA2. Next base: position 1,252 of record JAKLKT010000489.1, on the reverse strand, counting down.
CCTTCGGGCAGCCGCCCTGGACCATGAACCCCTTCATCACCCGGTGGAAGAGGAGCCCGTCGTAGAAGGGTCGCTTGACCATCTCGCCGGTCGATCCGTCCTTCCACTCCTTCGTCCCCTCGGCGAGCGCGAGGAAGTTCTCGACCGTCGCCGGGGCCTCGTCGGCGAAGAGGAGCACGCGGATCTCCCCCAGGGACGTCGTGATCAGCGCGACCGGGTTCGCCGCCCCGGGGGGGGTGTCCGGGGGCTTCGGGGGCGCGGGGGGGTCCTCGCCGAACGACGCCGCGACAAGGAACAGCACCGGAAGAAGCTTGCGCAAGGGGGGAACTCCTCGGGCCTGGTGGACCCGTAGAAAAATCGGGGAGCGCGCGACCGGCGTGCCGGCCCCCGCGCCCCCCCGGTTTCGTTACTCCTGGGCGGATTCCTGGACGGCCTTCCAGCTCGGATCGGGATCGAAGCCCGACATCGACTCCGCGATCTTCTCCGTGTCGTCCCCGAGGTCATTCTCGAAGACCTTGCCGTCGTGGGCGACGATGAAGCTCATGACGCCCGAGTTGCCGTACTCGGCGGGGTACGCGACGAGCGCGAAGCCGCCGATCATGTGGCCGCTCGCCATGTAGTTGAAGGCGCCGCCCTGCGCGTGGCTGCCCTGCGCCTTGAGGATCCGGTAGAAGTAGCCGTGGTAGGGTCGCGGCCCCTCCTCGGGGTTGCCGCCCTTGTAGCCCTCCTTCACCGCCTCCGCGGCGAGCTCGCCGAGGGGGCTCATCGGCTCGCCCTCATTGACCTTCCAGAAGAGGCCGTCGCGCTTGCCGTCCGAGCTCCGGAACTTCTGCGCGTACTCGAGCACGCCGTCGCCGTCGCGGTCGGCCTCGAAGTACTCCTGCTGCGCGTCGCAGTAGGCGAGGCAGACCTGGATCGCGTTGAGCTCGTTCCTGCCGATGCGCCGGTCGAGGATCTCCTCCACGCCCGCGGCCGCGTCGAAGGTCCAGACGCCGCCCTTCTGCACGATCGGGCAGGGCACGGGGAAGTCGATCTCGCCGATGCAGAGGGTCATCCGGTCCTCGCCCGCCGGCTCGAGCCTGTGCTTCTCGTCGTAGAGCTCGACGAACTTCTGCCGGCCGTTCTTGTCGGCCACGTCGTCGCCCGAGTAGAGCAGCTCCGCGGAGCCGGGCCCGAGGATCTCCTCCGCGAGCTTGATGTCGTCGGCACGGAACGCCTGGGCGAGCTGCCGGGCGGCTTCGTCGGCCGTCTC
>JAKLKT010000488.1 GCA_023150495.1 Planctomycetota bacterium | reverse complement strand
TCACGAGGTCGGCGTCGGCACCACGGATCCCCCCGAGTCCCACGTGCATCTCCCGTGCACGCTTGAGGGACGCGAGCGCCGCGTCGAGGTCGCCCATCAGGCGCTGGACGCTGCCGATGTCGCCCAGCGTCGTCGCGACGCCGGGCCGGAGCCCGAGCCTCTCCTTGATCTCGAGCGAGCTCTCCAGCGACTTGAGCGCGCCCTCGAGGTCTCCCGATCGGACGAGCAGGATGCCGATGTTCCCGACGCAGGTGGCTTCGTCCTGCTTCCGACCGAGCGCGCGCATGGTGTCGACCGCGCGCGTCGCGTGCTCGAGCGCCTTCACGTGGTCGCCGACCGTGCCGTAGAGCGTCGCGAGATCGCCGAGCGTGGCGCCCGTGCCGGCTCGGTCGCCGATGCTCTCCCGGAGACCCAGCGTCTCCTCCAGCAGCTTGAGCGCCATCGCGTAGTCCCCCCTCGACTCGTGGATGCTGCCCAGCCGGCTGAGCGCGTTCGCCACGTCCTCGCGGCGGCCGAGATCCTCGGCGAGCGTCTTGGCGCGCGTGGCGAGCTCGATGGCGCTCGCGTAGTCGCCGCGGGAGTGGTGGACCCCCGCCATGTTGAGCAGCTGCCCGGCGATCCCGGCGCTGTCCTTCAGGTCCTCGAGCAGCTTCATCGCCTTGCCCATGCAGTCGAGCGCCGCCGCGTAGTCCCCGGTCTCCGCGTGGACGGCGCCGATGTTCCCGAGGGCGGACGCCTCGCGCACCGGCCAGCCGATCTCGCGCGCGGTGTCCAGCACCCGCGTGTGGTACTCGAGGGACTTCGCGTAGTCCCCGAGGTGGGCATGGAGGATCCCGATGTGCCCGAGCGCGGTGACCGTCAGTCCCACGTCGGTGGTCTTCTCGTACGTCGCGAGCGCACGGCTGGCGTAGTCGAGCGCCTTCGGGTACTCGCCGATGTGGCCGTAGACGCCCGCCATGTCGAGCAGCGTCGTCGCCACCGCCAGCTCGTCACCCTGCTTCCGGTGGAGCGCAAGCGCCTCCTCGTTGTACTCGAGCGACTTCTGGTAGTCCCCCTGCGCGGCGCAGACGCCGCCGAGGTTCGCGAGGGCATGCGCCACGACATACCCCTGGCCGTGCTCCTTCGCGTACTTGAGCGCGCGCTCGCCGTACTCGCGCGCCTCGTCGTACTGCCCGAGGAATTCGTAGCTGAGCCCGATGCCGACGAGCATATGCGCGACGCCCGCCGGGTCTCGGGACTCCTCGTGGATTCGCAGCGCGCGCTTCCCGATCTCGATCGCCTCCACGTTCCTGCCGCTTGTGGAAAGGAGGCCGGACGCACGCGACAGGACGCGCGCGACCTCCCCGCTGTCCTCCACCCCCTCGACGGCGGCGACGGCCCGTTCCGCGCACTCTGCCGACCTCTTGTAGTCGCCGCTGTTGAGGTGGAGGATGCCGAGGTTGATCAGGGCGCTTGCGACTCCGATGCGGTTGTCGAGCTCCTCGTGCAGCTTCAGGGCCCTCTCGCAGCACTCCCATGCCTTGGGGGCGTTGTCGAGCTTGCCGTACAACGCACCGAGGCTCAGGAGGGCAGTCGCCGCCTCGGACGCGGCTCCCGTCTGCTCGAACAGCGCTCGCGCCCTCTCGATGCACTCGATGGCCCGCTCGTACTCGCCGAACTTCGTGTACATGTTCCCGATGCTCGAGAGCGTCTGGGCCACGTCCTTGGGGCTCGACCTGCGCTCCTCGACCGCGAGCTTCTCCTCGAAGCGCGCGAGCGCATCGTGCCCCTCGTAGAGCCGGCTGGCGGAGACGGCGGCGCCCTGCAGCATCTCGGCCTCGCAGGAGAGCCAGCCCAAGGCGCCGGCGGACTTCGCGGCCGCCACGAAGCCCGCGTACGCCTCGCGGTGCTTGCCGAGCTTCGAGAACGTCGCCGCGCGCAAGCCCTCGATGCGCACGCCGACCACGCCTTCGCTGTCCGCGGGCAGCGACTCCGTGAGGGCGAGGATCCGGTCGGACTGCTCATCCGCGACCGCGAGCGCCGCACGCAGGACATCGCGTGCCTGCTGCTGGACGGGTTTCCCCCGCCGCGACACGACGTAGTCCGGCAGCGTCTGGACGTCGGCGCGCGGGGCTGCCCTCGCGAACTCCTCCGCGGCATCGGCCTCCCCCCGGCCGAGCAGCGCATCGGCCACACGCCAGGGATCGGGGACATCCGCGGCAGCCAAGTCCTTCAGCCTGGCTGCGTCCTTCCCGCGCACCGCCTCGAGGACCGCGTCGGCGGCGATCTCCTCCTGCGACCTCTCCTCCGCCCTCGCGGCGGCGAGGCGGAGGGCCGTCACGAGGAGAGCCCTGAGACAGATGTTCGGTCGCGCGGAAGCCATAGGCGGTCTCCTGTCGTTGCGGAGGAGGCGGGATCTTATTCCGGGGACCCCGGCGAGGAAACAGGGCTTCCCATGCACCCTCGTGCACAATGGCGCCATGCCCTCCGTCGGCGTCCCCCGGGAGACCTTCGAAGGCGAGCGGCGCGTCGCGCTCGTGCCGGAGCTCCTCGCCGACATGGGGAAGCGGGGCCTCGTCGTCCTCGTCGAGAAGGGCGCGGGCGAGCAGGCGGGATTCTCCGACGCGGCGTACGAGGAGAAGGGCGCGCACGTCGCGCCGCGCGACGAGGTCTTTCTCGCCGACACGATCCTCCTCGTCCGCTGCGCCGGCGCGAACCCCGAACGCGCGAAGGAGGACCTCCCGCGCCTCTCCGAGCGCCAGACGCTCGTGGGCCTCGCCGACCCGCTCGGACAGCCCGGCCACGCGCTCGAGCTCGCGACCACCGGCGCGCGCCTCTTCGCGCTCGAGCTCCTCCCGCGCACCACCCGCGCGCAGGCGATGGACGTCCTCTCGTCGATG
>JAKLKT010000487.1 GCA_023150495.1 Planctomycetota bacterium | reverse complement strand
CGAGGCGCTTCACGAGCGCCGGGACCGCGCTCCGGGCCGCGGACCCGAGCTCGCCGAGCTCCGCCGCCGCGCGCGAGCGCGTCGAGCTGTCCGGGGACCGGAGCTCGGCGACGAGCTCGCGCACCTCCTGCGCCTCCCCCTGCCCGCGCGCCGCCGCGACGAGGAGCACGAGGGCAGCGGCCCGCCGCATCATCGCGAAAAGACCCACTGCGCGAGGCGGCGGAAGGAGGGCGGCTGTCCCTGCGCGAGAATCCCGATCCGGAAGATCTTCCCCGCGGACCACACGCAGAAGAGCGTGAAGGCGATGGTGAGCACCATCGAGAGCGCGACCTCCCACGCGGCCGGGCCGGGCGGGATCGCGAGCCGCATGAGCATGAGGAAAGGGGTCGCAGGGGGAAACAGGGACACCGCCACCGCGAACGGGCTGTCGGGCGACCGGAGCACGACGAACCAGACGAACATCGGCAGCATCACGATGAGCATCGCGGGCGTCATCATGCTCTGCGCGTCCCGCATCTCGCTGCACGCGGCCCCGATCGCGCTGAAGATCGACCCGAAGATCAGGAGCGCGAGGAGCTGGAAGAACAGGAACCACCCGAGGAGCCCGAACGGCACGACGTGGAGCGCGCCATAGTGCCCGGCGACGAAGAGCCCGCCGCCGACGTACACGAGGAAGAGGGTCCACGACACGAACACCGTGCCGAGGAGCTTGCCGAGGAAGAGCTCGAACGGGCTCACCGACGACACGAGGATCTCCGCGATCCGCTGGATCTTCTCCTCGAGGACGGTGTTCAGGAGCATCGGCGCGGCCATCATCACGAGCATGAAGAGGAGGAACATCGCCGCCATGGGGGTGACGAAGGTCCGGATCTCGTTCAGCTTCTCCTTCTTCACCTCACCGGTCCCGGTGACCTCCGCGAGGCCGTACTGCCTCAACGCGACCGGCCGGCTGAGCCGGTCCACCACCGCGCCGTCGATGCCCGACTCCTCGAAGCGGATCCGCCGCACCTCGCCGTTGATCGCGACCCCGAGCCACCGCGGCAGCTCGTCGTAGGTCGGGCTCTGCGTGTGGTAGGTGACCTCGGCCCCCGGAGCCCCCTCGATGACGTCCGGGCCGATGAGAACGTACGCGAAGAGCTCCCCGTTCCGGACCCGCGCGGCGAGCGAGGCCTCGTCGCCCGTCGCGTCCTCGATCACGAAGCGCGGCTTCGCCCCGCCCTCTGCCGCGTTGCGCTCGGCGGCGGCGCGCGCGAGCCCCTCCAGCAGCCGGAACGTGCCGTCCTCGACCGCGACGCGGCGGTCGCGCAGGTCGACGCGGTCGCCGAGGAGCGTCTGCACGGCGATCGCGCCGCCGGAGAACACCGGCATCAGGAAGACGCTCACGAGGAACGCCTTGCTTCGCACGAGGTTCAGATACTCGTTCTTCGCGACGCGCCAGACCTTGCTCACGGCCGGTCCCCCCCGTCCCCCGCGATCCGGAGGAAGATGTCGTGGAGCGAGGGCTTGCCGACCTCGAAGTGCTCGACGCGCCCGCGTTCGAGGAGCTTCCGCAGGAACTCCTGCGGGTCCCCCTCGAAGCGCACCTCCTGGAGCTGCCCGAGGTCGCGCACGTTCCTCGCGAGCCCCGCGAGCGCCCCCGGACCCCCCGACACCTTCACCCGCACCGTGTCCGTCCCGTACCGGGCCTGGATCTCCCCGAGCGTGCCGTCGAGGACCTTCCTCCCCCGGAAGATCATGCAGATCGTGTCGGAGAGCTCCTCCGCCTTCGTCATGTCGTGGGTCGAGAAGATCACGGTCGCGCCGCGCCGCTTGAGCTCGAGCATCACCTCCCGGAGCGCCTCGAGGTTCACCGGGTCGAGCCCGCTGAACGGCTCGTCGAGGACGAGGAGCTCCGGCCGGTTGAGGATCGCCGCGATGAACTGCACCTTCTGCTGCATGCCCTTCGAGAGGGCCTCGACCTTCCGGTCCGCCCACGTCGCGAGCCCGAGCCGCTCGAGCCACGCGTCCGCCTCCGCGCGAGCGTCGCGCTGGCGCATCCCCTTGAGCCCGCCGTAGTAGCAGAGCACCCGGCGGACGGTCATCTTGCGGTAGAGGCCCCGCTCCTCCGGGAGGTAGCCGATCCGGTCGTTGGCGGCGCGCCGGCTGGTCGACCCGAGCACCTCGATCGCGCCGGAGTCGGGGTAGAGGATGTGCAGGATCATCCTCAGCGTGGTCGTCTTGCCCGATCCGTTCGGGCCGATGAAGCCGAAGATGGCGCCCTTGGGTACGTTCAGGGAGAGGCCGTCCACGGCCTTCACGGCGCCGTAGGTCTTGGTGACGCCTTCGAGGCGGACGGCCGTTTCCATGGCGCGATCCTACGCAAAAGGAGAACCTAGCGGGGCATGAGCTCGGCGGAGGCCGTCGTCGGGGCGACATCGGGGGGGTCCGGGGGCCGGATCCTCTACCGTGTCCTTCATCTCGGGCCGTTCGAGCGGTGGATCCGGCGGCTCGCGCTCCTCGCCGCGTTCGGCGTGTGGCCGAGGGTCCTCGGACGCCGGCACGTGCCGCGCGGCCCGCTCGTGGTCACCGGCACGCACGTGAACCGCCTCGACGTCCCGCTCTTCCTCATGGCGACGGGGCGGCACGTCGAGTGGGTGGCGGCCGGCCACTTCCTCGCCCTCCCGGTCTTCGGGCGCGTCGCGAGGTGGGGGGGCTGGCACCCGATCGAGGAGGCCGGCCTAGGGCTCGAGGAGAACGCCGGGACGATGGCGCGCGCGGCGGCGGCCGTGCGCGGCGGGGCGGCCGTGGGCATCTTCGCGCAGGGGTTCACCGCGAGGTTCGGGAGCGGCGTCGCGCGCCTCGCCGCGTCGTCGGAGGCGCCGGTGCTGCCGGTCTTCAGCTAC
>JAKLKT010000486.1 GCA_023150495.1 Planctomycetota bacterium | reverse complement strand
GCCGGGGTCATGACCGACCCGATGGTCATCATCGTCATGTCGCACCTCCTTACGTCCTCCCTATCGGAATCCGCGCGCGCGGACGTGCGCGGATCGCGCGCCTCGCCGCGGGACGCCCGTCCGCAATCGGGACCGGTCCGTCGCGGAAATCCGACGAGGCGCAGCGCGGTGCGACGGGCGGGGACGGCCGCGCGCCCTTTCGCGCGCCCGCCGCGCAACCGCGCGCGACGCGGCACGCGGACGTGCCGGAGGCTCATCGCTCCGAGGCGAAGCGGTTCCAGGCGAGGATCGCGTAGAGGACGGGCGCGTGGTCGATGAGCCCGTCGTAGGCGAGCGCGGACCAGTCGCCCTTCCGCCAGCGCGCGACCGCCTCCCGCGCGCGCTCGATGTGGGCCCCGACCACGTCCTTCGCCTGGTCCCAGCGTCCCGGCCCCTCGTGCAGGTCGCCCGCGCGGTCGAAGTAGAGGAGCTTCCCGACGTGGTGGTAGCCGAGGCCCTTCGGGAGCTCGGGCACGAGGTCGCTGTTGTTGACGAAGCGGAAGGCGGGCGTCGGGAACGAGTCCCTGTAGTCGCGGTCGCCGACGCGCGGCGCGCCGAACGTGACGACGCCCCTCGCGGAAGCATGCCGCCCCGCGGCGACGACCGCGAGCCCGCCGCCGAGGCTGTGGCCCGTGAACCACGCGGTCCGGTTCCCGAGATGCGTCGAGAGGCGGGGCCAGACGAGATCCACGGCCTCGCGGTAGCCCGCGTGGACCTTGCCCTCCCCCTCGGGCTCGAGAAGGAGCTTCAGGTTCTGCGGGAAGCGCTCGATGCTGTTGGTCCCGCGGAACGCGACGACCACCGCGTCGCCCGCCGTGGCCGCGAAGGCGAACGTGCGCCGCTTGAGGAAGAAGCGGACGTCGGTGAACCCCGCCCGCGCGAGGGCGTCGCGGACGAAGTCCCGCTCGGGCACGTAGGCGAGCAGCGCGGCATCCGCGAGGCGGGTCGCGACGAGAGGGCCGAAGCCGCCCGACGGGAACGGATGGTCCAGGGATGCCGTGAAGTAGTCGTAGTCGCGCCGCGGGCCGAAGAGGGCCTCGAACGAGAGGTCCGCCGGGAGCGGCTTTCTCACCGCTTCAGGGTAGCGGGGCGCGCCCCCGGAGCCCCCTCACTTTCCGACGAGCGACTGCGGCTCGGGCTCGGGCGCGGTCCTGCCCGCGGCCTTCGCGACCACCGATCGCCCGAAGACGAGCAGCCTCGCGCCGAGGTAGTTGAACGCGAACCCCGCGACGACGCCGCACACGAGCGCGAGCTCCTTCGCGGAGAGGAAGAACGCGGAGCGGGTCGTCAGCAGGTAGTAGATGCCCCAGTTGAGGAGGAACCCGACCGCCGACACGAGCAGGAACCCGGCCCACTGCGGCAGCCGCGCGCGGGAGCGCGCGCCCTCGAACGTGATGCGCCGGTTCCAGGCCCAGTTCCACGTCGCCGCGACGACGAAGCTCGCCGCGCGGCTCGCGAGGTGGTGGACGAGGAAGATCCGGTAGAGGAACGAGAACGCGAGCAGGTCGACCGCGAGGCCGGTGAGCCCGACGAGGCCGTACTGGAAGATCTCGGAGAGGACCGGGTAGCGGAACTGGTAGAGCCAGCGCAGGTGGCGCAGGTAGAGGAGCTGCTGCTTCAGGTTGAGCTTGCTCTCGCCGAACTTCCGGTCCTTGAACTCGATCGGGATCTCCTTCGCGCGCGCCTTGGGGCATTTCGCGAGGAGCTCGAGGAGGATCTTGTAGCCGAGCGGCGCGAGCGGCGGCGCGTTCAGGAAGACCTCGCGCCGGATCGCGAAGAAGCCGCCCATCGGGTCCTTCACCTTCGTGAGCCCGCGCGCGAGCGACGTCGCCACCTTCGAGTTGAGCCAGCGGAAGAGCCCCCAGCCCTCCTCGACGCTGCCGCCCTCCACGTAGCGCGATCCGATCGCGATCTCGCACGCGCCGGAGGCGACGGCCCGGTAGAGCTCGGGGACGCTCTCGGGCGGGTGGGAGAGGTCCGCGTCCATGCAGAGGAAGACGCGCCCGGTCGCCTGCCGCATGCCGTGGATGACCGCGGTCGCGAGGCCGCGCTCCGTCCGGCGCACGAAGAGCCGCACGGGGTGGGATGCCGCGAGCTGCGCGCACAGCTCCTCGGTGCCGTCGTTCGAGTTGTCGTCGACGACGAGGATCTCGCCCTCGATGCCGCTTTCGGCGAAACCCGCGCAGAGGCGCTCGACGAGCTCCCTGAGGTTCAGGGCCTCGCGGTAGGTCGGGACGACGACGGAGAGATCCATGGCGGTCACCTTAGCTGCACATCGGCCGCGCGAACGCCGGCGCCTCGGGCGGCGCGGGACGGGCGCGCCCCCCCGTCTCTGCCCGGGGCGGTCTTGCGGCTTCCATGATGTCGACGTTTCGGGACGTGCCGAGGGGCCGGTCGCCTGTCATCAAGTACCGTGCCGGGCGTAGACTGGTCCGGTGGAGCCGCTCCTCGAGCGCTTTCCCGGCCTCCGGGCGTTCCCGCACGTCGATCTGGGCGTCCGGCGCACGCCCGTGGAGCCGCTCCGGCTCTTGGGGCTCGACCTCCTCGTGAAGCGGGACGACCTCTGCGGCGGCAACAAGCCGCGGAGCCTCGAGTTCCTGCTCGCGGGGAGGCCCTCCCGCGTGATCACCGTCTCGACGCTCTCGGCGCACCACGCCTACGCGACGGCGCTCCACGCCCGCGCGCTCGGCGGCTCGTGCGACGCGATCATCGTCCGCCGCGGGCGGCCTTCCCCCTTCCTCGCGCTCCTTCCCCATCTCTGCCGGCGGGTGGTGGAAACCGGGGGGGCTCCGGGGGCCGTGGCCGCCGCGCTCTCGCTGTGGCGGCCGGGGGTCCTCCTCGTCCC
>JAKLKT010000485.1 GCA_023150495.1 Planctomycetota bacterium | reverse complement strand
GCTCGGCTACGGGTTCACGAGCTTCTCGTGGAACGAGGCGACCATGGAGACGACCGTGACGACGCAGTTCCGTTGCGCGGTCCGGCTCTTCGGCGAGGCGTTCACCGACCGCCTCCTCGAGGAGGACGTGACGGTCGCGCGCGACCCGAGCGTGGCGGTGGTGGGGGAGGGCGCCACGATGCGCATCTTCTACGCCTACGAGGGGCGCGACGGCGTGCGCATGCGGACGAGCGACGACGCGGGCGCGACCTGGTCCCTCCCGATGCTCCTCGAAGACCCGTTCTCCTACCTGCCGACGGTGTTCGCGCGGGTGCAGGGGGCAGCGCTCCGCGTCGATCTCCTCTTCCTCACGTACGCGGGCGTGGGCACCGAGCTGCACCTCCGCCACTGGGAGGACTTCGGCACGTCGGCGCCCGAGGACTACCGGTTGACCGAGGCGACGATGGAAGGCGAGTTCGGCGACCCGGGCCCGCTCCCGCTGCCGGTGCCTCCGCCGGGCGACCCGGCCGTGGGGCTCCCCTTCGCGCCGACCGAGAGCCCGACGATCACGCAGGTGTCGTGGTTCGGCTACGACGCGACGCTCGACGGCGACGACCTCGTGGTCGTCGTGGACGAGGAGAGGACGCAGCCGTTCGCGATCATGGTGATGGGCGACGACATCCGCGGCGGCATGGAGGGCGGCGGCGCCGGCGCGCCGACGTCCGGCGACTTCGAAGCCGCGGATCCGCCGCCGCTCGCCCCCGGCCTGACGGAGCCCGTCGCCGCGCCGGACCCCGCCCACCGCCACCAGCTCAAGCTCATCCGCCTGGATTAGGGCATCTTTTCCGGAATGTTAAGGCGCAAGTAGCTGCGGGACAGACGTTTGGAGCGATGAGATGCGGCATTCGTGCCGCACTCGCGTCGACCGGTAGGGATCGCGGCTCGCGCCGGCGCTCCGCTCCCGCCGTGGCCGGCGCAGGGGTCCGACACGTCGCGCGCGTATGCCCGCAGCGCCGCGCTGCTCGTCCGCTGCGAGGACAGGGGCGCCCGCTACCGGGTGCCGCCCGGCGGCGCCCTCGAGCCAGGCGAGGACCATGCGTCGGCAGCCGCCCGCGAGCTGCGCGAGGAGACCGGCCTCTCGGTCCCGCGCTCCGGCTCCACCGCGTCCGGCTGCCGATCGGCGGTGTCATCGTCGATCAGGTCGAGCGCCACTTCCTCCGCCGCGCCGCGTCGGCCGCGCCGCCGGTCGCGAACAACTCCGGTGAGGACATCGCCGAGCACCGGTGGTGGGCGCTCGCGGAGCTCCGTGCCACGAACGAGACGATCTACCCTGCGGGGCTCGCCGACCTGCTCGCGCCCGCCCTCACGGGCCTGCCCCCGGACCCCCTGAACACCGCCTGAAGCTGCCCGCCCGGACCGTCCGCCGCAGTGCGTACCTTGAATGGCCGTGCGCCGGGCCGCCGCGCTCCTCCCCCTCCTCCTCGCCGCGTGCGACCGCGGGCCGCCCGCCGCGCTCTCGCAGGTGCCCCCCTGCCCCGGGGCCACCCCGCTCACGGCGGCGGAGATCGAGACCGTCATCGCCCAAGCCGCCGGCCGCGCCCTGGCCGACGGGCAGGCCTTCACGATCGCCGTCACGACGCGCGACGGGACCGTCGTCGGCGTGCTGCAGATGGCCGGCGCCCCCGCGGGCCTCGACGCCGCCGCCGTGCAGAAGGCGCGCACCGCCGCCTTCCTCTCCTCGAACCAGCACGCCTTCACCACCCGCACCGCCGCCTTCATCATCGACGACCACTTCCCGCCGGGCCTCCCGAACGTCCCCGGCGGCCCGCTCTACGGCGTCCAGTTCAGCAACCTGCCGTGCAGCGACATCGTCGGGGCCGCGGGGCCCTTCGCGCAGGAGGGAAGCGGGCTCTCCGGCGACACCGGCAGCCTGCCGCTCTACAAGGACGGCTGCCTCGTCGGAGGCGTGGGGGTGGAGGGGGCCATCGAGCCGGACGACGCCCTCGAGGAGCGCGCGGCGTGGACCGCGTCCAGCGGCTTCCGCCCGGCCCCCGCGATCCACGGATCGAACATCCACGTCGACGGCATCCGCCTCGCGTTCGTCGAGGAGATGCCGCCCGACGACCTCGTCCCGCCCACCTACGCGAGCCTGCTGGTCGGCGGCGCGACGGAGATCGTCGCGCCGGCGGCGGCGCCGCCAGAGGCGGTCTTCCCGTCGGCGGCCTTCGGCGGCCTCGCGTGCGACGTCTACTTCGCGCCCGCGGACAGCCTCCGCCCCGTTCCCGCGACCGAGCGCCTCCTCGCGGCCGACGTCACCGCGATCCTCGACGCCGCGGCCGCGCGCTCCGATCTCGTGCGCGCGGGCATCCGCCGCCCGATCGGCACGGCGATGCGCTGCTTCATCTCGGTCACCGACCTCGACGGCACCGTCCTCGGCTGCATCCGCACCCCCGAATCCACGCTCTTCAGCCTCGACGTGAGCATCCAGAAGGCACGCACGGCCGCGTTCTTCTCGACAGACACGTTCGCCGTCACGACGCGCGCGCTCGGGTTCCTCGCGCAGGCCTTCTTCCCGCCGGGCATCGGCGGCGCGCCCGAGGGCCCGCTCCACGGCCTCCAGGGCCCGCTCTCCGCGCCGCTCTTCGGCCCCTGCGTGCCGCCGACCCTCCCCGAGCTCCCGAACGGGATCACGATCTTCCCGGGCGGCATCGCGCTCTACAAGGGCGGCGTCCTCGCGGGCGCGATCGGCGTGTCGGGCGACGGCGTCGACCAGGACGACTTCATCGCGGCGGCTGGCGCGGATCTCTTCCCGCCGCCTTCGGGCGCGAGGTGCGACGAGGCGGACGGGGCGGCGGCGATCGCCGTGCTCACGGCCAAGGTCACCGCGATCGGCGCGGCCGCGACCGTGGCGGGCGACC
>JAKLKT010000484.1 GCA_023150495.1 Planctomycetota bacterium | reverse complement strand
CGCGCGGCGACGATAGAGTTGAACGCGTCGGTGTCCCGGTCCACGAGCGCGAGCAGCTCGGCGTACGCCGCCTTGCCCTTCTCCGCCCACCTCGAGAACTCCTCCCAGCGCTCGTCCCACCCGCGCTTGTGCGAGGACAGGTTCGCGACCATCGTCCCGAGCGCCGCGCCGAACGCGCCGATCGCCGCCGCGACGGAGCCGCCGCCGGGCGCGACCGATTCCGACGCCGTCTCCTCCGTGAACCGGTCGAGCGGGAGGTCGACGAGGCGCTTCCGCGCGGCGCGGAGCGCGTACTCGACGATCTTCTTCTCCGGGTCGAAGGGCGCGACCTCCGAGAGGCCCATCGTCTGCACGGCGATCCGGATGAGCTCGCGGTCGGCGACGCCCGTGGACCGCTGCTGCTTCCGCAGGAAGTGGCGGCCGGCGTCGAGCATCGCCTGCAGCGGCACGAGGCCCACGAGCTCCGAGCCCGTGACCCGAACGCCGCGCGCGTCCGCGCTGCGGCAGACCTCGTCGAACGCGGCATGGAGCGGCGTCACGGCGAGGTTCGTGAGGTTGAGCGAGACCTGCGCGATCCCGTACTCGTCGATGAACCAGCCGATCCCCTTGACGCTCTTCAGCGTGCCGGGGGTCCACACCGTCTCTCCCTTCGCGTCGAGGACGATCTCGCCCGTGAGCGGGTGGCCCTTGCGCTTCGGGCGGCCGCGCTCGCGCACGTCGTAGGCGATGGCGTTCGCGCGGCGGGTCGAGGTCGTGTTCAGGTTCACGTTGTAGGCGACGAGGAAGTCGCGCGCGCCGACCGCGGTCGCGCCCGAGCGCGCGTTGAACTTCGCGGGGCCGAAGTCGGGTTTCCAGCGCTGGTCCGCGAGGCGCCGCTCGAGCCCCTCGTACTCGCCGGCGCGCACGGTCGCGAGGTTGCGCCGCTCCTCGCGCGTCGCGGCGTGCTCGTAGCAGTAGACGGTGAGCCCCAGCTCCTCGCCGAGCCGGCGCGCGAGCCCGCGGGCGAGCTCCGCGGTCTCCTGCATGGTGATCCCGGAGACGGGGACGAGCGGGCAGACGTCGAGCGCGCCGAAGCGGGGGTGCTCCCCCTTGTGGCGGCGCATGTCGATGAGCTCGGTCGCCTTCCGCGCGAGGCGCACGGCGGCCTCGACGACGGCCTTGGGCTCGCCGGCGAAGGTGACGACGGTCCGGTTCGTCGCCTTGCCCGGATCGACGTCGAGGAGCTTCACCCCCTCGCCCTTCTCGACCTCGGCCGTGATGAGGCGGATCGTCTCCCCGTCCCGCCCCTCCGAGAAATTCGGCACGCACTCCAGCACCCGCATCCATACAGGGTAACGGTTGACCTGCGGGACGTCCGCAAACCGTTTGCTGGGCGCGGGTTGCGCCGGCCAGGGTGCGCCAGCGCTGGCGCACCTACTCCTTGAGGATCGGGGCGACCGCCCGGAAGTCGTCGGTGCCCGCCTGCCGGAGGATCTCGAAGAGGGCCATCTCCGTGGTCATCACCTGGACGCCAAGGTCGCGCATCCGCGCGAGCCCGAGCTCCCGGTCGCGCGGCCGCCGCGACGATGTCGCGTCCGCGGCGAGGGCCACCTGCCGGCCGTCCCGCAGGAGGTCCGCCGCCGTCTGGCAGACGCACACGTGCGTCTCGATGCCGCAGAGCACCCACTGCTCCCGCCGGAGCGAGGCGACCGCCTTCCGGAACCCCTCGTCCCCGCCGCACGAGAACGTCATCTTCTCGAGCGGCGCCGTGCCCGCCGGCAGCGCCGCCGCGAGCTCCGGCACCGTCCGCCCGAGCTTCGCGGGGTACTGCTCCGTGACGACGACGGGGATCCCGAGCTTGCCGCAGAACCGCACGAGCCGCGAGCACTGGGCGACGACGCCGGGCATCCCGTCGATCAGGTCCCGGAACCGCTCCTGGACGTCGACGACAAGGAGCGCGACACGGTGCTTCTCGAGACGCGGAGGGAGTTCCATAGGTTGCGCCGCTGGGCCGCGTGCGACCCCCCGAGACTACCGCATCCGCCCGCGCCGTGTGCGTCCGGTCAGCACCCGGACCGCGGTTGAGCGAGGGGCCCCCTGCCGGCGCCGGTCAGCCGCGAGCGGCGCCCCGAGACCGCCGGAGCTCACCCCGCGTGCGCGCCGCTCGCCGGCTGCAGCGGCCCGGACCCGTGGGCAGCGAGGGCCCCCCCCAGGCCGTAGAATCCGAGACGTGTTCGACCTCGACCGGTTCCTCGTGCGGCGCAAGGTGTTCCGGATCCTCGGCGCCGGATTCCACGTCTACGACCCCTCCGGCAGCGTCGTCGCCTTAAGCGAGCAGAAGGCGTTCAAGCTCAAGGAGGACATCCGCGTCTTCACCGACGAGAGCAAGTCGAAGGAGCTGCTCTCGATCCGCGCGCGGCAGATCATCGACTTCTCGGCGGCGTACGACGTCGTCGACAGCGTCGCGGGCCGGAAGGTCGGCGCGCTCCGGCGCAAGGGATGGTCCTCGATCCTCCGCGACTCGTGGGAGATCCTCGACGACGCCGACCGCCCCCTCGCCCACGTGCGCGAGGACTCGGCGGCGCTCGCGATGGTGCGCCGCTTCCTCACGAACCTGATCCCCCAGCGCTACCAGGTCCTCGCCGCGGGCGAGAGGCCGGTCGCGTCGATGCGCCAGCACTTCAACCCCTTCGTCTTCAAGCTCGACGTGGAGATCGACCCCGGCTGCCCCGTGGACCGCCGCCTCGTGCTCGCGACGGCGATCCTGCTCGCGGCGGTCGAGGGGCGGGAGCAGTGACGCGCGCGGCCTCCTGCGCGTGCGGGCACGAGTTCGAGGTCGAGGACGACCTCGCGGGCGGGATCACCAACTGCCCGCGCTGCGGCAAGGCGGTCGAGGTGGAAGGGCTCCGGGATCCCGC
>JAKLKT010000483.1 GCA_023150495.1 Planctomycetota bacterium | reverse complement strand
GCTCGCCGACGCTCGCCCCGGCACGGAATTCACGGTCGTCCCGCCCTCGATCGTGCCGACGTTGAAGGTCACGCCGCGGGCGTAGTCCGTGCGCGCCTCGATCCGCTCGACGACGCGCGCGAGCTCGCGGATCGCGCTCGCGCCCTTGTCGTGCGCGTGGCCGGAGTGCGCCTCGCGCCCGGTGACGTCGATACGGAACCGCCCCGACCCCTTCCGCTGCACGACGATGGTCGTGCTGGTGCCCTCCGCCTCGAGCCCCGGCTCGAAGACGAGGCAGCCCTGCGTCCGCGGCGTGACGAAGCTCCGCGCGAGCAGGGGGAAGTCCTCGCACCCGCCCTCCTCGCTGGCGTTGAGGAGGATCGTGATGCCCCCCGCATCCGCGACCTCGCTCAGCGCCATCCACATGACGACGAGGCCGCCCTTCATGTCGCAGACGCCGGGTCCGAGGATCCGCCCGCCCTCCTCCCGCCACGGCCAGTCCTCCCGGTAGACGGTATCCATGTGCCCGACGAGGAGGACCCTCGGCCCGAGGGCCCCCACCTTCTCGAGCACCAGATGGTCGCCGACATACCGCCCCTCGAAGCCCAACCGGGCGAATAGGTCCTTCAGGATCTCGGCGACGAGGCGCACGCCGTAGCGGTTCCCGGTGAAGGAGTTCACCTGGACGAGCCTGCGGAGGAGGTCCTTTTCCTTCATTCGGGTGGGGCTCCGGGGAGGGGCTCGACCTTCGTGCCGTCGCCGATCGACTCGGGGTGGAGGACGACCGTCTCGCCCTCGCGGAGCCCCGCGAGCACCTCCCGGCGCCGGCCGTCGCGGAGACCGGTCTCGACCTTCCGCTGCCGCGCGCGGCCGCCCTCGACGGCGAAGGCGTGCCAGTCGCCCCCGACGCGGAAGAGCGCGCCCTCGGGCACGAGGAGCACGTCCGCGCGCTCGTCGAGGACGACGCGCACCTCGACGCGGAACCGGTCGCCGAGCGGCACCTCGCCCGGACCGAACGCGACGACGACCGTCACCCGCTGCTGCTCCACGCCGAGGGAGGAGATCTTCATGAAGGCCGAGGGGTGGATGCGGCGGATCCTGCCCGCGATCACCCGGTCGCCGAGCGCCCTGCCGAAGATCTCCGCGGGCATCCCCTCGCGCATGTGGGCCGCGTCCTCGGAGAGGTAGTCCGCCTCGACCTCGAGCCGCGCGAGGTCCCCGATCTCGAGGAGCGGCGTGCCCGCCTGCACGACCTGCTCGCTCTCGAGGAGGACCTGGAGCACGGCGCCCTTCGCGGGCGAAGCGATCCTCGTCCGGGAGAGGTCGTCCTTGAGCGTCGCGAGCGTCGCGTCGAGAGAGGCGATCTGCGCCGCGTAGTCCTTCTCCTCCCATTCGAAGTCCTTGAGCCGCGCCTCGAGGATCCGCGTGTCGAGCCTGCACGCCCGGATCTCGAGCTCCCGGATCTGGACGCGCACCACGGAGGCCCCCACCTCCTCGCGCGCGCGGACCTCCTCCGCCTCCGCCGCGTCCACGTCCTCGGAGCTGCCGGTGCCCGACTCGAGCGCCGCCTTCGTCCGCACGAGGTCCTTCTGCGCCTTGACGAGCGCCGCGCGCGCCGCCTCGAGCTCCCGCTGCGCCACGTCGAGCGCCTCGGTCGCCTGCGCCTCGAGGACCCGCGCCCGCTCGCGCTCCTCCTCCTTCGGCAGCTTCGTGGCGACGCCCTCCCTGCGGTGGCGGATCGCGTCGATCCTCGCCTCGGTCTCCGCGACCCTGCCCCTGAGCTCGAGCGGGTCGATCTCGGCGACGACCTCCCCCTCCCCCACGGACGCCCCCTCCTTCAGCCCGATCCGGCGCACCCGCCCGGCGACGGGCATCGAGACGAGGTACCGCTCGACCACGCGAGTGCGGCCCTCCTCGTCGACCGTCGCGCGGATCGGGCCGCGGACGACCCTCGCGAAGTCGACCTTGACGGCACCCGGACGGGCGAGGAACCACACCGCGGCGAGAAGCGCGAGCGCGGCGGCGACCCAGAGCAGCTTCCTCATCACTCCCGGGCCTTCAGTATCTCGACCATGTCCAGCCGGCGCAGGCGGCGCCGCACGAGGAGGTTCGCGAGGATCGTGAAGAAGAGGACGATCGCGACCGTCTGCAGGATGCTCGACCGGTGGAGCACGAACGGGAAGCGGAAGAGCTCGGTGTCGAAGGCGCGCGTGAGGAGCCAGCTGAAGAGGGCGCCGAGGCCGAGACCGGGGGGGAGTGCCGTGGCCGCGAGCAGGTAGCTCTCGCCCTCGATCACGCGGCGCACCTCGGCGTCGGTGAAGCCGAGCACGGAGAGGGTGCCGAGCTCGCGCGCCCGCTCCGCGAGCGAGATGCGCGCGGTGTTGTAGACGACCCCGAAGGTGATCGCCCCGGCGAAGAGCACGAGCACGGTCCCGAAGATGTGCTGCGACTGCTCGAGCGACGCCTGGAACGACGCGATGGCGCGCGCCTTGAAGTTGACCGACGCGACGGCGGGAACCTCCTTCAGCGCCTCGCCGATCGCGCGCGGGTCCGAGACCGACAGCCGCGCGCCCGTGAGCGCGTACTCCTCCCCGATCCAGCGCGAGAGGCGCGGCAGCTCGGCGTAGGCGAACATCCCGAGGTACTCGTCGACCACGCTCTCGACGGGGATCGAGAGGACGGGCTTCCTCCCGTTGAGCACGCGCACCTCCACGTCGTCGCCCGGACGGACGTCGAGGATCTGCGCGAGCTTCCTGGAGAGCAGCAGCCCCTCGCGCGGGAGCGGCACGTGCTCGAGGTCCCTGTCGAGGAGCGCGTGGAGCGCGGAGCCGCGCTCGAGGCCGGAGATGCCCGCGCGCCGCGAACGGTGGCCGTGGACGAGCTTCACCGGAACCTCGAGCTCGGGCTCCGCGGCGCGCAC
>JAKLKT010000482.1 GCA_023150495.1 Planctomycetota bacterium | reverse complement strand
GGGCCTCGCCCGCGCCCGCCACGGCCCCCGCCGCCCCCTCCGCCTCCGCCTCCGCCTCCGCCTCGCGGCGCGGGCTCGAAGACCTCGCCCCGCTCCTCGAGGATGACGGCGCGGCGGCTGAGCCGCACCTTGCCCGACGGGTCGACGTCGATGCACTTCACGCGCAGCGAGTCGCCCATCTTGACCACGTCCTCCGGCCGCTCGACGTAGCCGTCGGAGAGCTCGGAGACGTGCACGAGGCCGTCGAGGTTCGGGAGGATCTGCACGAAGACGCCGAAGTCGCGCATCTGCACGACCTTGCCCTCGTAGATCTTGCCCACCTCGGCCTCGGCCGTGATGCCCTCGATCATCTCGATCGCGGCCTTGGCCTTGTCGCCGTCGGCGGCGAAGACCTTCACGGTCCCGTCGTCGGAGATCTCGACGGTCGTGCCCGTCTCCTCCTGGATCTGCCGGATGACCTTGCCGCCCGGCCCGATCACCGCGCCGATCTTCTCCGGGTTGATCTTGATCGCGATGAGGCGCGGCGCGTACGGCGAGTAGTCCTCGCGCGGCGCCCCGATCGCCTTCGCCATCTCGTTGAGGATGTGGAGGCGGCCCGTGCGCGCCTGCTCGAGCGCCTTCTCCATGATCGCGCGGGAGACCCCGGCGATCTTGATGTCCATCTGGAGGGCGGTCACGCCGTTGGGCGTGCCGGCCACCTTGAAGTCCATGTCCCCGCTGTGGTCCTCGTCGCCGAGGATGTCGGAGAGGACGACGACCTTGTCGCCCTCCTTGACGAGGCCCATCGCGATCCCCGCGACCGGCGCCTTGATCCTGACGCCCGCGTCGAGCATCGCCAGGGTGCCGCCGCACACGGTCGCCATCGAGGACGAGCCGTTGCTCATGAGGATCTCGGAGACGAGCCGCAGCGTGTAGGGGAAGGGCTCCTCGGGCGGGACGACCGACTCGAGGGCGCGCTCCGCCAGGTTCCCGTGGCCGATCTCGCGCCGGCTCGTGCCCCGGATGGGTCGCACCTCGCCGACGCTGAAGGGCGGGAAGTTGTAGTGGAGCATGAAGCGCTTCTTGTACTCCTCCTGGAGGCCGTCGACGATCTGCTCGTCGAGGCCCGTGCCCAGGGTGGAGGCGACGAGCGCCTGCGTCTCGCCGCGGGTGAAGAGCGCCGAGCCGTGCGCGCGGGGCAGCACGGAGACCTCGCACGTGATCGGGCGGATGTCGGTCGCGCGGCGGCCGTCCACGCGCTTGCCCTCGAGGATCAGCTCGCGCAGCACCGTGTCCACGACCTCGGTGAACGCCGACTTGACGGCGCCGACCGGCCACTTGCCGTCCGCCCCCGTGTTGTCGACGTCGCCGTGCTTCTCGATCATCTCCTTGCGGATGGGCTCGAGCGCAGCCTGCCGCTGCGGCTTCGTCGGCTGGATGATGCTCCTCCGCACGCGCTCCGTGCACTCGCGCGCGACGGTCTTCTTGAGCTCCGCGTGGTCGTCCTCCGGGGCGACGTAGGTCAGATGTCCCGGCTGCCGGCCGAGCTCCTTCAGGACCTCGTCCTGGAGCGCGCAGATCTCCTTGCACGCCGCGTGGCCCATGTCCACCGCGTCGAGCATGGTGGCCTCGGGAAGCTCCTTCGCGCCCGCCTCGACCATCGTGACGGAGTCCCTGGACCCCGCGACCACGATGTCGAGCTGGGACTGGGAGCGCCGGCCGTCGGTCGGCCAGAGCTCGAGCTTGCCGTCGATGTGGCCGACGCGTGCCCAGGCGACGGGCCCCCGGAGCGGGGCCCCGGACGCCATCAGCGCCATCGACGTCGCGATGCCCGCGAGGACGTCGGGATCGTGCTCGCCGTCGTAGCTGAGCACGTTGCAGATGACCTGCACTTCCTTCACGAACCCGTCCGCGAACAGCGGACGGATCGGCCGGTCGATGAGACGGCACCCGAGGATCTCCTTCGTGGTGGGCCGCCCCTCGCGCTTGAAGAACCCGCCGGGGATCTTGCCCGCGGCGTAGGTCTTCTCGCGGTACTCGACCGTGAGAGGGAAGAAATCGATGCCCGGACGGGCATCCGCGACGTCCGCGGTGGCGAGCACGATGCTCTCACCGAGGGTCACGACCGCCGAACCGCCTGCGAGGCGGGCCAGCTTGCCGACTTCGATGGAGAGCGTCTTGCCCCCGATCTGCCGGCTCTTCTTGACGATCAACTGTCACTCCTGGGGCCTCGTTCGGCCCCGTCGACGGCGCGCTAGCGCCGAATGCCGAGCTTGCCGATGAGCGCCTGGTAGCGGCCCCAGTCCCTGTTCTGAAGGTACTTGAGCAACGCTCCGCGCTTCCCCACCATCATCAGCAGGCCGCGCCGGGACGCATGGTCCTTCGGGTGGCCCTTCAGGTGCTCGGTCAGGTGCCGGATCCTCTCGCTGAGGACCGCGATCTGCACCTCGGGCGAGCCGGTGTCGTTTCCGTGGGTCCGGTACTCGCCAATGACCTCTTGCTTGCGGTCTGCCGTCATCATGTCGCGTGTCTCCTCCGCATTCCGCCCTGCCCAGTCCCTGCGGCCGCGACCACTACCGGGGAACCAGGCGGGGGGAGAAAGCGGGGATGATACCAGAGGCGGCCAGCGATCCCCGTTCCGTCGCAACCGCCGACCCCGCAACGGGTTAGGGGGGGCGATGCCGAGGGGGTCCGGGGGCACGGGCCGCCGGACCTAGCGTGCGGCGTGCTTCCCTATCAGCTCGGCGAGCCTCTTCTCGAGGTCCAGAACCCTCTTCTCGACCGGCGTCTCGCGTTCCCCGATCCGCCGCTCGCGCGACTCGAGGTCATCCGCCCACGCGGCGAGGAGCGCGCGCGCCCGCACGGCCGCCTCGCGCGCACCCTTCGCGTCGCCCCGCGCGAGCGCCGCGTCGAGGTCGCCGATCG
>JAKLKT010000481.1 GCA_023150495.1 Planctomycetota bacterium | reverse complement strand
GGTGCCAGAGCCCGAGCCCCAGCCGGCGCCGCAGAACGGCGGCCACGCGGCTGCGGCCGCGCGCCCGGCGAACAACGGAGGCGCGGAGGCGGCCGACGACCTGGTCCGCTTCTACGGGCGCTTCCAGCCGCAGGGGCTCGACCGGCAGAGCGATGCCGCGCTCCTCTTCGCCTACTACCTCCAGCAGCGCGAGGGGCTGCAGGCGCTCCAGCTCGGCGACCTCATCCGCTGCTGCATCCGCGCGGGAGTCGATACCCGCAACTTCAACCGTACCCTCGGCATCCTTACCCGCCGCGGCTACCTCGAGACCGTCCGGCACGGGCACGCGTACCGCCTGTCCGAGCACGGGGTCGCCGCGGTCGAAAGTCGCATGTGATGGCTGCACTCGACGAGCTCCGCGAGATCGTCCAGCTCTGCCGGCGCGCGGACGCCTGGCGCTCGGACACGATCAACCTCATCGCCAGCGAGAACGTGCTCTCGCCCGCCGCACGGCGGCTCCTCGACTCGGACTTCCACCACCGCTACGCCGAGGGGCACCCGGGCAAGCGCTACTACGAGGGCACGCGCTTCATCGACGAGATCGAGGAGAAGACGCGCGTGCTCGTCGGCTCCGTGTTCAAGGCCGACCGCGTGGACGTGCGGCTGCCGAGCGGGACGCTCGCCAACGAGGCGGCGTTCAGCGCGCTCGTGCCGCAGGGTGCGACCGCGATCGCCCACGGCCTCGACGGCGGCGGCCACATCAGCCACGCGCGGTTCGGCGCGCTCGGCAAGCGCGCGGCGCGGATCCTCGAGCTCCCGCGGCTGCCCGACGGATACCGCGTCGACGCGCCGAAGGCGAGGGACATGATCCGGGCGGAGCGGCCCCGGATGGTCGTGCTCGGCCGCTCGCTCTTCCTCTTCCCCGAGCCCGTGCGCGAGATCAAGGAGGCGTGCCTCGAAGTCAAGGCGACGCTCCTCTACGACGCATCGCACGTGCTCGGCCTCGTGGCCGGCGGCCTGTTCCAGGATCCGCTCGGCGAGGGCGCCGACCTCATCACGGCGTCGACGCACAAGACCTACTTCGGGCCGCAGCGCGGCATGATCGCCGCGCGCGGGAAGGACGAGGAGTTCTGGAAGCCGATCGACCGGGCGGTGTTCCCGGGGGTGACGAGCAACCACCACCTCTTCAGCCTCCCCTCGCTCCATGCCGCGTCGCTCGAGATGCGCGAGTTCGGCGCCTCGTACGCGCAGGCGATCGTGCGCAACGCGCGCGCCCTCGCGGCGGCGCTGCACAAGCGCGGGCTCCGCGTGGACGCGGCCGACCTCGGCTACACGTCGAGCCACCAGGTCGCGGTCGACGTCGGGCCGCAGGGCGGCGGCAGGGACGTCGCGCGGCGCCTCGCCGCGAGCGGCATCATCTGCAACATGAACGTGCTCCCGGGGCGCGAGGGCCAGACGCCGCTCCGCCCGGCAGGGATCCGGATCGGGGTCCAGGAGATGACGCGGTTCGGGATGGGGGAGGGGGAGATGGGCCGCATCGCGGAGCTCATCCACGCCTCGGCCGTCCAGCACAAGAACGTCGAGGAGGAGTGCCGCCGCCTCCGCTCCGAGTTCCGGGAGATCCGGTACGGCTATCGTCTGGACCAGGTCGAGCTCGTTCCGGCGTAGCGGGCAGGCCCGGGGCGTCCCGATGCGACCGTGGCCGGGCACGTCGTCCCGGACGCGGCGTTCGGATGTAACAGCTGCATTGTCAACGGTTTACGTCCAGGACTCGCCCCTGGGCCCGGAAAAAATCCTGACTTCAGCGTCGCCGCGCGCCCGCTTCTGATAGCATTCGCTACCCCGGGGCCATCGAGAGCAACAGGGGAAGCGACAGTGGGGGCCTCGGGGGGGAGCGACGTCTCCCGCAAACCGTTCGGGAATCAAGGGTTATGGCCCTTTCTGCAGAGACCATCGTCCCGCTGCTGGAGTCCGAGGACCCCGAACTCCGCTGGGCGGCCGCCAAGGTGCTGGGCGCGCTCAAGCTGGAGGGGGATGGGGTGGTCCGTGCCCTCGCGCCGCTGCTCTCCGCGGACGACGCTCGGCTGCGGGGCGCCGCCCTCGAGGCGGTGGCGGCCCTCGGCGCCGGTCCGGCGCTCGAGGAGATCAGCCGGCTTCTCGAGGAACCGGGGGATGTCGGCCGGAGGGCGATCGAGGTGCTCGCGGGCATGGGGCCCGAGGTCCTGAAGCACCTCCAGAAGCGGCTCGAGGGCGCGAGCGAGACGGGCCGCCGCCGGATCCTGACCATCGCGGCGAGGGTCCGTGGCTCGGTCGGCCTCGATCTCATCTCGCGCGCGCTCGAGGCGGGCCATGGCGAGTCCGTCCGCGCCCTGGCGACGAGGCTCGCGGGCGAGCTCGAGAGCGCGACGCCGCGCGAGCGCGACGCGCTGCGGCGGCGTCTGGAATCCTTCCTCGACACGGCGGATCCGCGGGAGCGCCCGCACTCCGTCGAGACCGCGCTCGATCTCCTCGTCCGCCTCGACGGGCCCGGCGCCCAGCGGCGGCTCCTCGCCTTCGCCGGGAACGGCCACCCCCCCGCGCTCCGGAAGCGCGCGCTCGAGGGGCTCGGGCAGATCGCCACCTCGGAAAAGCTCGAGGATGAGGTCGTCGCCGGCCTCTTCAAGTGCCTTGGGGATCCCGACTTCGGGAACGTGGTCTCGCCCGCGATGCACGTGCTCGAGTCGGCGAAGCTCGCGGCCGCGCAGGCGCCGCCGCTGCTCGCGCTGCTCAAGGGGAGCGACCCCGCGCTGCGGCGTTTCGCGGTGACCGCGCTGGGCCAGGTCGATATCGCCGGCTGCGCCGCGGCGCGGCTCGACGTGCTCCGCGGCGACAACCCGGAGCTGCAGAAGCGGGCGGCGCTCGCGCTCTCGAAGCAGCGCGCTTCGGT
>JAKLKT010000480.1 GCA_023150495.1 Planctomycetota bacterium | reverse complement strand
GCTCGAGAAGGAAACCGGGGGGGCTCCGGGGGCCGCACCTCCGCCGGCCACGCCCGAGGAGGCCCTCGCGATCCTCGAGCGCATGGCCGCCGCGCAGCCCGCGATCGCCCCCGGAGCCCCCCGCGATGCACTCCTCGACGAGATGACGTGGCACATGCCGTCCACCGCGCCGAAGGAGAAGCTGCACGAGACCGCCGCGGGGCTTCCGCTTCCCGCGTGGCCCTTCGGCGATCCGGCCGACTTCGCGAAGTGGCCGCTCGCCGCCTTCCCCGCCGGCAAGCCGCTCGTGCGCGACACCCCCTTCGGCCGCGTCGCGCTCGGCACCCCGGCCGACGACGCCTACGAAGGCGAATACGCGATCCTCGTCGATCCCAAGGGCAACGACCGCTACAAGGGCCGCTTCGGCGCCGCCGACGGCACGGAGAACCGCCGCGTCGGACTCCTCGTCGACCTCGATGGCAACGACACCTACGACTGCGGCGCGACCGACATCACGCTCGGGGCCGCGGTCCTGGGCGTCGCCGCGCTCTACGACCTCGGGCAGGGGAACGACCGGTACGGCGCGGGCCACGTCTCCTTGGGCGCGGCGATCGGCGGCCTCGCGGTCCTCTACGACGACGGCGGCAGCGACGTCTACGAGGGGAGGACCTTCACGCAGGGTGCCGCGGCCTTCGGCGTCGCCGTGTTCTTCGACGACGCGCTCCAGGGAAGGCCCGAGACGACCGCCGACGAGGGCACGAAGGAGCCGCCCGAGATCCGCCTCTTCGACAACGACCGCCTCTCCGCCCACGCCAACGCGCAGGCCTTCGCGCGGCCGCGGGGCGTCGCCTTCTGCGTCAACCGCCGCGGCAACGACACCTACGAGGCCGGCGGCGTCTACCTCCACGCGCCGCTCTTCGCCGACCGCTACCAGTCCTTCTCGCAGGGGTTCGCGATCGGCTCGCGGCAGGTGGACTGGGCGGGCGGCCTCGCGATGCTCGTCGACCTCGACGGCAACGACCGCTATCTCGGCGACATCTACAACCAGGGCGTCGGCTACTGGTTCTCGGCGGGCCTCCTCTGGGACGGCCAGGGCAACGACAGCTACGAGATGACGCAGTACGGGCAGGGGAGCGGCATCCACCTGGCCGTCGGCGGCCTCGTGGACGCGGCGGGGAACGACACCTACGTCATGCACTCGGGCCTCGGCCAGGGCGGGAGCCACGACTTCGCCGCGTCGATCCTCCACGACCGCGGCGGCAACGACCGGTACATGGGAACGACCGCGTGCAACGGCTGCGGCCTCACGAACGCCGTCGGCATCCACATCGACCGCGCGGGCGACGACACGTACGGCGCGCGCCGCGAGGGCGGCCTCAACACGGGAAGGCCCGCGCGCGACTTCGGCTCGATCGGCGTGCTGATCGATCTCGGCGGGAAGGACGACTACCTCGGCGCGATGGAGGATGGGGGGGTGTGGAGGGGGACGGACACGGGCGTCGGCGCCGACATGACGCCGCCGCCGGCGCAGGCGCCGCCCGCGCCCCCGGAGCCCCCCCCGATCGCGGCCAGGCTGCCGGAGGGCCCGCTCTCGCAGGAGACCTTCGACAAGCTCTGGGAGATCGCGTGCCGCTGGGAGGTCGGCGAGAACCGCGCCATCGTCCCCGCGGCGCGCAAGCGCCTCGTCGAGTTCGGGCAGGACGTGCTCCCGTACCTCGACGCGCGCGTGGAGACGGACAACTACGGCCTCGAGCTGCGCGCGTTCGTGGACGTGCTGAAGGGGCTCGACGCGACGGAGTTCCTCCGGCGGAACGCGACGCACGAGAGCGCGCGGCGGCGGAAGGTCGCGCTCCACGTGATCGGCGAGCTCAAGGCGGGGGACCTCGCGCCCGAGGTGGCGAGGCTGCTCGATGATCCGGAGCTCGACCGGCGCGCGGCGGCGGCGCTCGCGGCGATCGGGAGCCACGCGGGCGACGGGACGCTCGTCTCGTGGCTCGCGCGCGGCGGGCGGCACGCGGCGGCGGCGGTCTCCGCGCTCACCGCGCTCGAGGCGGACGTGTACCCGGAGCTGCGGCCTCTGCTCGGGTCGGGCGACTTCGCCGTGCGCGGGCGCGTGGTGAGCGGGCTCTCGGCGCACTTCGCGAAGTACGGCGACCTCGTGCGCGCGGATCTCGCGCTCGAGGACGTGCGCGCGCTGCGCTCCGTGCTCGACGTGCTCCTTCGCGCGGAGTGGTCGCCGTCGGAGGCGGACGCGCTCGCGCTGGCGAGGCTCGTGGGCCACGAGGACTGGGGGGTGCGGGGGGACGCGGCGCGCGTGATCCGGAAGCGCTGCAACGCGGGGCCCCCGGCCGAGGCGCTCGAGAAGCGCCTCGCGGTCGAGACGGAGCCGTACGTGAAGGCCGCCGCGCGCGGAGGGTGAGGGGGAGGCCTGGGACCATCAGATGGGCCCATGCCGGGGCGCGGGGCAGAGGGGCGGATTGCGTGGTCACACCACGCATTTGCGTGGCATAGCCACGCAAGATGGGCACGTTGGCCGACCTTCTCTCGTCCCGGGTCAAGGCGGAGACGCTGCGGCTCCTGTTCGGCCCGGGCGCCGGAGAGCTGGGTCGATAACGGCTGGCTGCGCGCGCACACGACGGGTAAGAAGGAGATCGCGGGGCTCCTGTCGTCGTCGATCGCGACCTCGCCGATGCGGGGAGGAGGGAGCTCTCCGCGGACTGGCGGTTCGGGATCGCGTACAACGCGGCGCTGAAGCTGTGCACGATCCTCGTCCACGCCTCCGGCTACCGTCCGGAGAGGACGCTTCATCAACACAGGACGCTGCAGGCGCTTCCGCTCGTCCTTGGACCCGGGCGCCAGGACGACGCCGACTACCTGGAAGCGTGCCGCGTCAAGCGCAACACGGTGGAGTACGACATGGCCAGCGCCGCCTC
>JAKLKT010000479.1 GCA_023150495.1 Planctomycetota bacterium | reverse complement strand
AGGGCGTGGGCGGGCCGCCGCCGCCGGACGCGGGGAACCGGACGCTCGTGCTCTTCGACAAGGGCGACGAGGTGACGGTGCAGGCGGGCGAGGAGGGCGTGCGCTTCCTGCTCGTGTCGGGCGAGCCGCTGAAGGAGCCCGTCGCGTGGCATGGCCCGATCGTGATGAACACGGAGGCGGAGCTGCGGCAGGCGTTCGCGGAGCTCGAGGACGGGACGTTCCTCGGGGTGTCGTGAGCCCGCTCACGGAGACGCGCAGGTTGCTCGAGCGCGCCTCCGGAAGCATCCTCTTCGAGGTACTAGCGGATCGGAGCCTGGCTCCGTACCGCTGGTATCTACACCGAGAAGTACCGGGCGTCGGGGTGGTGGAGCACGAGGGCGGAGACAGACGCCTCGGGGTCCATCATGTGGCCCTCGGTAAGCTCCACCCCGATCTCCGTCGGGTCGACGAGCCGCCACAAGACCTCCTGCATCGCGAGGTCCGGGCACGCCGGGTAGCCGAAGCTGTACCGCTTCCCGCGGTACTTCGCGCGGAACCGCTCGAGCATCGGAAGGTCCGGCGGGTCCGGGAACCCCCAGAGCCCCCGCAGCTTCGAATGCAGCCACTCCGCCGCCGCCTCCGCCGTCTCGATCGCGAGCGCCTGCACCGCGTGGCTCCTCACGAACTCGCCCTTCCCCTTCCACCGTTCCGCGCGCTCCCGCACCCCCTCGCCCGCCGTCACCGCGAAGAGGCACAGCACGTCCTCCGCGCCCACGAAGTCCGCGAGACACAGCCGCTCGCCCGACGCCTGCCGCGGGAACGTCAGCGACTCGCCGTCCAGCAGCACCGTCTCGCCCTCCGCCCGCACGCGGAAGAACCGCCACACCGCCCGCGCGGCCATCCAACCCCGCGCGTCCGCCTTCGCGTCCTCCACGACGTCCCGGAGCATCTTCGCCTTCTCGTCGCCCTTCGCGAGCAGCTCCTCGAACCTCCCCTTGAGCCCGAGATGCCGCCCGTAGAGCATCAGCGGGTTGATGAAGCGCCACACCTCCTCGAGCGGGAGCTTCATCACATGGCGGTCGAAGTCAGGGGGCTCCGGGGGCAGGACGCGCGCGACCTTCGACGGGGCCGCGACCGCCACCGCGACCGCTGCCTCCGCCTCCGCCGGGTACTTCGCCTCCTCGTCGCGCACGAGCCGCTCGAGCGCGGGCCGCGCCTCCGGGTCGCGCAGCCGGTTCGCGAGGTCGAGGCCCTCCATCGCGTCCTTCGCGTAGAGCGTGACGCCCTTGTACTTCGGCGCGATCCGCCGCCGCGTGAACGCGCGCGTGAGCGCCGCGCCGCCGACGAGGAGCGGCGGGCACTTCCCGTGCACCGACAGCTCCTCCGCCGTCACGACCATCTGCTGCGCGGACTTCACGAGGAGCCCCGAGAGGCCCACGATGTCCGGCTCGTGCTTCGCGATCGCCTCGACGAGGTCGTGGGGCGGCACCTTGATCCCCAAGTTCACGACCTTGTAGCCGTTGTTGGAGAGGATGATGTCCACGAGGTTCTTCCCGATGTCGTGGACATCCCCCTTCACGGTCGCGAGGATCACGGTTCCCCGGGCCCCTCCCTCCTCCTTCTCCATGAAGCGCTCCAGGTGCGAGACCGCCGCCTTCATCGCCTCGGCGGACTGGAGCACCTCGGCGACGATCAGCTGGTTGTCGTTGAAGAGCCTCCCGACCTCGTCCATCCCCTTCATCAGCGGGCCGTTGATGATGTCGAGGGGCTTCATGCCCTCCGCGAGCTTCGTATCGAGCGCCGGGACGAGGCCCTCCTTCGTCCCCTGCACGATGCAGCGCGCGAGGATCTCGTCGGGGCCGAGCGACTCCGCGGACGGCGCTTCGGCGCGCGCGGCGCGGAAGTGGTCCGTGAAGCGCGCGAGCGCCGCGTCCGAGGTCTCGTAGAGCACCTCCTCCGCGAGGCGACGCTCCGCCTCCTCGAGCGACGCGTACCGCTCGAGCTTCTCCGCGTTGACGATCGCGAGGTCGAGGCCGGCTTTCGTGCAGTCGTGGAGGAAGACCGTGTTCACGACCTCGCGCCCGGCGGCGGGCAGGCCGAACGAGACGTTCGACACGCCGAGGATCGTCTTCGCGCCGATGCGCTCCTTGATGAGCCGGATCCCCTCGACCGTCTCGCGGGCGGAGCCGAGATACGCCTGGTCGCCCGTGCCGCAGGGGAACACGAGCGCGTCGAAGAGGATGTCGCTCGGGTCGACGCCGAAGTCCTCCGTGAGGATCCGGAACGAGCGCTCGGCGACCTCGAGCTTCCGCGCCCGCGTGACCGCCATCCCCTTCTCGTCGATGCAGCCGACGACGAGCGCCGCTCCGAACCTCCGGGCCAGCGGCACCACGGCCTCGAACCGCTCGAGCCCGTCCTCGAGGTTGACCGAGTTGACGATCGCCTTGCCCTGGCACCACGTGAGCGACTCCGCGATCACGTCCGCGTCGGTCGAGTCGATCATCAGCGGCGCCTTGACCATGCGCGTGACGCGGGCGAGGAACGCGCGCATGTCCGCCTTCTCGTCGCGGTCGGGGTCCTGGAGGCACACGTCGATCACCTGCGCGCCGCCCTTCACCTGCTTCCGCGCGATCTCGGCCGCCTCCTCGAAGCCCCCCTCCGCGACGAGCCGCTTGAACTTCCGGCTGCCGAGGACGTTCGTGCGCTCGCCGACGAGCAGCGGGCGGTTCGACTCCTCCGCCTCGACCGTCTCGAGGCCGCTGAAGAGCGTCCGCCGGTAGGAGGCCCTCGCGCGCGGCCGCTTGCCCTCGGCCATCCGCGCGAGCGCGGCGATGTGGCTCTTCGTCGTGCCGCAGCAGCCGCCGACGAGGTTCACCCACCCCTCGTCGACGAAGCGCTCGAGGACCCTCGCGATCGTCTCCGGCGTCTCGAGGTAGCAGCCGTTCTCGTCGGGGAGC
>JAKLKT010000478.1 GCA_023150495.1 Planctomycetota bacterium | reverse complement strand
GATCAAGGCGCCGATGGTCGGCACCTTCTACCGCTCGCCCTCGCCCGACTCCGACCCCTACGTGGAGGTCGGCAAGCGGGTGACGCAGGAGAGCGTCGTCTGCATCCTCGAGGCGATGAAGGTGATGAACGAGATCAAGGCGGAGTGCACGGGCGAGATCGTGAAGGTCTGCGTGCAGAACGGCGAGGCGGTGGAGTACGACCAGCCGCTCTTCCTCGTCAAGCCGGATTGACGGCGGATGTTCCACCGGATCCTCGTCGCCAACCGGGGTGAGATCGCGCTGCGGGTGATCCGCGCCGCGCGCGAGATGGGCATCGACACCGTCGCCGTCTACAGCAAGGCGGACGAGGGCGCGGCCTACCTCGAGCTCGCCGACGAGCGCATCTGCATCGGGCCCGGCCCGAGCAGCCAGTCCTACCTGTCGATCCCGAGCATCATCGCCGCGGCCGAGGTCGTGGACGTCGACGCGATCCACCCCGGCTACGGGTTCCTCTCCGAGAACGCCGAGTTCGCGCAGACCTGCCGCGACCACGGGATCGAGTTCATCGGCCCCGAGGCGGACACGATGAGGAAGCTCGGCGACAAGGCGACCGCTCGCGACATCGCGAAGCAGGCGAAGGTGCCGGTCGTGCCCGGCAGCGACGGGCTCGTGCAGGACGAGAAGGCGATCGTCGAGGTCGCGGAGAAGATCGGCTACCCCGTCCTCATCAAGGCGACGGCCGGCGGCGGCGGCCGCGGCATGCGCGTCGCGAACGGCCGCATCGCGCTCGTGAACGCGTGGCACCAGGCGCGCGCCGAGGCGCAGGCCGCGTTCGGCGAGGCGGGCGTCTACGTCGAGAAGTACCTCGACCGGCCTCGCCACGTGGAGATCCAGATCCTCGCGGACGGCCGCGGCAGGATCGTCTACCTCGGCGAGCGCGAGTGCAGCGTGCAGCGTCGCCACCAGAAGCTCGTCGAGGAGGGGCCCTCGCCGGGGATCGGCGACTCGATGCGGCGCGCGATGGGGCGCGCGGCGGTGAAGCTCGCGAAGGCGGCCGGGTACAAGGGCGCGGGCACGTGCGAGTTCCTCGTCGTCGGCAAGGAGTTCTACTTCATCGAGGTCAACTGCCGCATCCAGGTCGAGCACCCGGTGACCGAGCTCATCACCGGCATCGACATCGTGCGCGAGCAGATCCGGGTGGCCGCGGGGGAGAAGCTCTCGTTCGACCAGGGCGACGTCAAGGTGAAGGGGCACGCGATCGAGGCCCGGATCAACGCCGAGGATCCCGCGCGCGCGTTCCGGCCCTGCCCCGGCCTCATCACGAAGTTCATCGCCCCGGGCGGCCCGGGGGTGCGCCTCGACACCCACGTCCACGCGGGCTACAAGGTCCCGCCGAACTACGACTCGCTCCTCGCGAAGCTGATCGTCCACGCCCCGACGCGGCAGGCGGCGCTCGACCGGATGGCCCGGGCGCTCGACGAGTTCACGATCGAGGGGATCAAGACGACGATCCCGCTCCACCGGGAGATCGTCCGGAACGCCTTCTTCCGGAAGGGCGACTACGACACGGGATTCCTCGACGTGTACCTGGCCGGCTAGGCCCCGTGCCCGTCGAGCCGCGCCGAGGCCCCGGCGGAGGCGGGCCGAGCGGCCGGAACCCCGGCCGGCCGGGCCCCCGGAGCCCCCCCCTGATCCGCCGAAATGTCGTTGTTTCTTGACAGTCCGGCGCGGACTTTCGTAGAACCCGCTCCTTCCGAGGCGGCGGGCGAAACAACAAGGCCAGATGACGGCAAAGTACCTCGTCACCGGGGGCGCCGGGTTCATCGGCACCAACCTGGTGTCCCAGCTCTGTGCCAGTGGCGAGAAGGTCACGATCCTCGACAACTTCTCGACGGGCAAGAAGAAGAACCTCCGCGACCTCCCGAAGGACACGCGGGTCATCGAGGACGACGTCCTCGACCTGAAGTCCCTCCGGAAGCACGTCAAGGGGCACGACTTCGTCATCCATCTCGCGGGCCAGCCCTCCATCCTGAAGTCCGTGAAGGACCCGGAGGAGTCGCTGAACGTCAACGGGATGGGGACGCTCAACGCGCTCATCGCCTCGCGCGACGCGAAGGTGAAGCGGTTCGTCCACGTCGGCTCCGCGGCGGCGTACGGCGAGACCCCGTCGCTCCCGAAGCTCGAGACGATGAACGAGATGCCGCTCTCGCCCTACGCGGTCAGCACGATCGCGGGCGAGCAGCAGTGCAAGGTCTTCTTCAGCACCTACGGGCTCCAGACCGTGATCCTCCGGGCGTTCAACATCTACGGGCCCTACCAGGACGCGGCGAGCCCGCACGGCGCGGTCATCCCGCGCTTCATCGTGACGCTGCTCGAGGCGAAGCCCCCGGTGATCAGCGGGGACGGGAAGCAGAGCCGCGACTTCCTCCACGTCTCGGACATGGTCGAGGCGATCAAGGCGGCGTGCATCGCGCCGAAGGCCGAGGGCGAGCTCTTCAACATCGCGACGGGCAGCCGCATCACGGTGAACGGGCTCGTGAACATGCTCAACTCGCTCCTCGGCAAGGAGATCCAGCCGAAGTACGAGGAGGCGCGCCCGGGCGACATCCGCCACTCGCTCGCCGACGTGACGAAGGCGCAGGAGATGCTCGGCTTCCGCCCGCGCGTGTCGATCCTCGACGGGCTGAAGACCACGCTCGAGTGGTACCGGAAGAGCCTCTAGGACAGGCTGCAGGCTGTAGGCTGCAGACTGTAGGTCGCTCAAGCTGCAGGAAAGAACGCTCCAACCGTGGCCTACGGCCTAGGACAGGCCGTAGGTCGCTCAAGCCGAACAGGGCGCCCGCAACCGTGGCCCAGAGCCTACGGCCTACAGCCTGCAGCCTCCCCGTGACGCGGGCGTGACGGGGCGGCGCGACGCTCCCGGGACATGGTGCGGCTGGGCGCGCTCGGATACGGC
>JAKLKT010000477.1 GCA_023150495.1 Planctomycetota bacterium | reverse complement strand
GCGGAGCCGGGCCCGCGCCCGGCCCCGCGCGTTCGCGGCGCGGAGGGCGCCGCGGCTGTCGCATCGTCTCACTCCGCCGAGGCGGGGTCGTCGTCCTCCTTCCTGCCGGCCGCGAGCACGGCGTAGTGGGACTCCGTGCCGTCCACGACGGTCGGGACCGCGCCCGGCGCGAGCGGCGCCGAGAGGAGCGTCCGCGCGGCCCACGACGCGTTCGATGCCGCCGCGGGGCCCGCGCTGAAGACGAGCGCCTGCGCCCCTCCCCCGGCCCCCTCCCCCACGAACGCGACCGACGCGCCGTGCGAGCGGTCGCGGCTCGCCACGAAGGCCTCGGGCGTCGCGCCCAGGACCGCTTCCGTGACGTTTCCCACCACGAAGAGGTCCGAGACGCCGTTCAGGAACGAGCGGCCGCCCGCGCTGCCCGCCGCCGTCCGCGACACCTGCCCCGCGAGCACGCGGCCGTCCGCGGACAGGTAGAGGTGGTTGATCGCGTTCGCCGTGCCCGCCGTGACCGCGGACGTGAGCGCGACGAGATCGGTGCCGAGATCGGCATCCATCGCGTAGACCTCGAGATCCGTGGCGCTCCCCGCTCCCGCGCTCGCGTCGCTCGCGACGACGCAGAGGATCGAGGCGCCGGCCGCGAACCGGCTGTCGTAGCACCATGCGTTGCAGTCGAACTGCTCGAATCCGACCGTCGTCGGATGGGGAAGGAAGGGGGTGTAGGGGGCACGGCCGTTGACCGCCTCCGCGCCGATGTTGAATCCGACCATGAAGTTCCGGTTCGCCGCCGTGAAGGAGAGGCTCTGGTCGATCCCGTCGCACACGTAGTAGAGGAACCTGCCGTTCGGGCTCCGGAACGTCGCCCAGAAGCAGTGCGACGACCCGCTCTCGCCGTAGGGCGCCGACGTCGCGCCCGTTCCCGCGACGCCCGCGAGGCCGTTCGCGAGGATGCCGCCGTCCGCGAGCTCGACCGCGCCGCCCGACGCGGTGCGGAAGGCGAGCGCGAGGATCGACTGCGTGCCCGAGCCGTTGTGGGTGCCCGACTGCTCCGGGTTGTGCGGCGCCCCGGTGCCCGTCCCGCCGTGGTAGAGCGGGTTGAAGCCGTCGTGGCCCGCGTAGTTGAAGACGAGCGTCCTCCCGTCGGGCGCGAAGAGGAGGCCGTTGAGGCGGCGGAACGGCGCGTCGAGATGCGCCTTCCCCGCGGCGTAGGAGGGAAGGTCCGGCGGATCGGTCGCGGCGAGCGAGCCGGTCCCGAGGAAGAGGACGTGCTGCGCGCCGGACGCGCCGCGGTCGAGGTCCGCGCCGTCGGTCGACACGAGCAGCAGGTCGTGCGACGCGGTCCACGCGTCGCCCGACTCGTCGCGGGGGCCGATGGAGGTGTGGAAGGTCGCGCGGTAGCCGAAGGCGCTGCTCGGCATGTGGTCTTCCGTCGCGATGTCGCGCACGACCGCGGCGTACCGGCCGTCGTCGGAGAGCGCGAGGTAGTCGAGCTCCTCGCCGAACCGGCCCGGCGTGAGCAGGTCGCCGAAGATCCTCGCGTCGCCGCCGGTCAGGTCCCGGAGCGTCGAGGTGCCGAGGTCGAGCCCCCCGTCCTCGGTGTCGAGCTCGAGGAAGAGGAGCGCCTTGTCGCGGTTCGCGTGGAGCGCGTAGCCCTGGCGCGGGTAGCCGCCCAGGTCCGTGAGCGGGGCGAGGAACGCGTTGCCCCCTGCGACGAAGGCGACCCGGTCCGGACCCTCCTCGCCCGGGTCGGGCAGATCCCCCGCGAAGGCGAACTGGGCCCCGAACCCCTGGGCGCCTCCCTGCCCGCGGAGGTAGTCCTGGTCCGGCACGAATTGCCCGGTCGCGGCGCTGACCGCGGGGCCCGTGCCTGCGCCGCCTGCCGCCGCGCGCGCCTTGTTGAGGTCGACGCTCGACAGGTGGCCGTCGAGAAGGCTCACGCCGAAGACGCGGTCGAGCTGCGTCTCGTTGAGGAAGAGGAGCCCGTTCTCGACGAAGCAGAGGGAGTCGGGCAGGAGGTGCCTCTGGCTCCTCGTGAGCACGGCGCTCCCGGCCGCCTCCCCGCCGACCTTCAGGATGCAGGCGGAGCCGATGAGTGCGGTCCCGTCCCCGTCGCGGCCGTCGAGCGCGATCGCGAAGGGCTGCGCGAGGATCGCCGCGGGGATCCCCTGCCGGTCGTTCCGCCAGAGCAGGATCCTCTGCACATCCGAGCCGCCCGCGAGCGCGGTCGCGCACCAGATGCCGTCGCTCGACATCGCGACCGACGTCGCCGTCCGCCCGAGGCTCTGGAGGTAGTAGCCGGCCGCCGTGTCGGAGGCCGACGCGTACGACTGGAGCCACGCGCTGCCGCCGTGGAGGTGCGCCTCGCGGTCGTGCGCGGAGTCGCGTACCGCATAATAATACAGTTTCGTGTAGAAGCGGTCGCCGTAGGTGTGGCGCGAGCCCGCGCCGGCCACGCTGCTCGCCGAGACGACGGCCTCCGCGCCGAAGAGCGTGCCGTGGTCCCGGACCGAGCCGTCGAGGATGGCGGGAACGAACCACTCCCCCGTGACCGGCCTGGTCACGAGGACGCCGCGGCGCTTCGAGGGGTCGAGCTGCTGGTACCTCTGCGACCACGCCTTGTTGGAGAAGGTCTTCGTGGTCGTCGCCTCCGCCCAGAGGAGCACGCGCGTGCGATGCGCATCGGGCGCCTCGAGCCACGTGAGCTCCTGCTGGACGTGCTTCCACGCCTGGTGGCCGGTCGCGTCCCAGCGCGGCTCCTTGCCGGACTCCGCGGGCCAGAAGCCGCGGACCTGCGGGATCGACAGGCGGTTCCCCGCGTCCGAGCCGCCGTTGCAGGGCATGACCGGGAGCGTGTCGAGACGGACCGGGAGCGCCCCGTCGCGCGCGGGCGGACGGCCCGTCTCGGCCGAGAAGAGGCCCGCCGCGAGCAGCAGCGGCGCCATG
>JAKLKT010000476.1 GCA_023150495.1 Planctomycetota bacterium | reverse complement strand
GCAAGTACGGCTACCCGATCAACGTCGATGCGCACGTGAAGGATCTCGACGCGAAGGCGCTCGACGGGATCGTGATCCCCGGCGGCTGGGCGCCCGACAAGCTCCGGCTCCACAGACCCGTCCTCGACCTCACGCGCGCGATGGTCGCGGGCGGCAAGGTCGTCGCCGCGATCTGCCACGCCGGCTGGGTGCTCGCGTCGGCAGGCGTCTGCAAGGGCCGCGAGATGACGAGCTACGTGGCGATCAGGGACGACCTCGTCAACGCCGGCGCGAGGTGGGTGGACCGGGATGTCGTGCGCGACGGCAACCTGATCACGTCGCGGACGCCCGCGGATCTCCCCGCCTTCATGCGCACGACGCTCGCCGCGCTGAAGGAGCTCGCGAAAGGGTAGGGGCGGCACGGTCGCCGCCCCCGGCAGCGGAGGACGTCCGGCGAGCAGCCGGACAGGGGGGATGTTCCGCGCCGCGCGTGAAGGGAGGTAGCGCCTCCCGGTCAGGAACCCGTGAATTACGATGTGCGCCCGTGCTGAAGGCGCTCGGCTTCTACCTCGTGCTGATCAACGTCGTGGCATACGGCGTCTACTGGCTCGACAAGCGGAGGGCGCAGCGAGGCGGCCGGCGCGTGTCGGAGAAGGAGCTCTTGCTGTGGGCGGCGGCGGGCGGCTCGCTGGGCTCGTGGCTCGCGATGCGGAAGCTGCGCCACAAGACGAGGAAGGTGGGATTCCGGGTGGCGTTCTACGGGATCGTCGCGGCGCAGCTCGTGGGGCTCTACCTGCTCGGCCCGTGGGCGTGAGGGGGCTCCGGGGGCCGCGCCCGCCGCGCGCGCCGGGCCCTGCCAACCATTGCCGCGATGGCCTGGAGTACGAAGCCAAGGACGAAGAGCCCGGCGCCTGCCACGAAGAACAGCGGCTTGAACGTGCCCCCGCCGCGACGGCCTGGGAAGCCGAAGACGAAGACCGGGATTCCGAGCAGGGAGATGTACATGAATACCCGTTCCAAGGCCGTGGGCGGATGGTCGTCGGTAGCCGGCTCCGGCGGGCACTCCGGGCAGCGCGCACCGCGGCCATGGGTCTCGAAGCCCTTACCGCACCGCGAACACCTGCGCCACACCACCTCGGCCCCCGGAGCCCCCTCACTTCCGCTTGTACCATTCGAGGTCCGGGCTATGCGGCCTCGTCTTCTCCCGCACCTTCGCGCGCTCCTCCTCGCCCATCTCGACGAGGTTTCTCGCCACGTGCGCCGCGAGCTCGACCTGCTCCACGCTCGTGCATCCGACGATGCAGGTCGAGATCCCGAGCCCGTACGTGTACCGCAGGCACTCCTCCGCGGAGACGATCCGCTTCGCCACGAGGCCGCCCGAGCAGAAGACCTTCATCGCGATCACGCCGGTCTTCCTCTCGACCGCCTTCGGCAGCGCGACCTCCTCGAACGAGCGGTGGTGGGGGTCGATGCAGTTGAGCGGGATCAGGAGCGTGTCGAAGTCGTGGCGGGCGAGCGCGTCGACGAAGACGTCCGGATCCGCGTGGCCCGTGATCCCGAGGAAACGCACGAGCCCCTTACGCCGCGCCTCGAGCCCGGCCTCGAGCGCGCCCTCCGTCTCGCGGAGGATCTGGTCGGTGTCGCGCGTCGTCGCGAGCGCGTGGAACTGCCAGAGGTCGACGTGGCCGGTGCCGAGGCGCCCGAGGCTCTTCTCGAGCTCCTTCATCGCGCCGTCCCTGCCGCGCGGGAGCGTCTTCGTCGCGAGGAAGACCTTGTCGCGGCGCCCCTTGAGCGCGCGGCCGAGGTGCTCCTCGGCGCGGCCATTTCCGTATGAAAATGCGGTATCGACGTAGTTGATCCCGAGCTCGATCGCGCGGGCCACCATCCGGTCGGCGTCCCTCTCCGCGAGGCCTTGGCCCCACTCCGCGGTGCCGAGTCCCGCGAGCGAGACCCTCGCGCCGGTGCGGCCGAGGTCGCGCATGGGCATCGGGCGCGCGTCGGCGAAGAGGCGGGAGGTCGCGACGAGGCCCGCCGCGGCCGTGCCCTTGAGGAACGTCCGCCGGCTGACGCGCATCGCGGGATTATCACATGAGGGGGTCCGGGGGCCGCGAGGGTGCTATCTTCGGGCGATGGCCCACATCCATCTCGTCGGCCCGGGCGATGCTACCGGCCGCCTGAAGGAGATCTACGACGCGGCGATCGCGCGCGCCGGGAAGGTGTTCAACATCGTCCGCACGATGAGCCCGAACCCGCCGGTGCTCGAGGCGGCGATGGGGCTCTACATGCGCGTGATGATGGGGCCGTCGGGGCTCTCGCGGAAGGAACGCGAGCTCGTCGCGACGGTCGTCTCCCGCACGAACGGGTGCTTCTACTGAACCTACGCCCACGCGAAGGACTTCCGCCTGGAGGGCGGGAGCGAGGAGGACGAGAAGCGGATCCGCGACGACTACCGGAAGGCGGGCCTGACGCCGCGCGAGTTGGCGCTCTGCGACTACGCGGTGAAGCTCACGGCGGCGCCGCAGAAGGTGGGCGCGAGCGACCTCGCGCCGCTGCGCGCCCAGGGGCTCGCCGACACCGACATCCACGACCTCGTGCAGGTGATCGCGTACTTCAACTACATCACGCGGATCGCCGACGGCCTCGGCACGGACCCGGAGCCCGACATGGGCCCGCGGCCCCCGTGGGCGAGGCGCTGAGCCGGCCCCCGGACCCCCCCGGACCCCCCCGGAATCCTCACGCGAGCGGGTTCTCGTCCGCGCTGTTGCCGTAGACCGCGGGGACGGGCACGTCCAGCAGCCGCAGGTAGACCGTCA
Source organism: Planctomycetota bacterium (assembly GCA_023150495.1). Classification (GTDB taxonomy): domain Bacteria; phylum Planctomycetota; class PLA2; order PLA2; family PLA2; genus PLA2. Next base: position 148 of record JAKLKT010000476.1, on the reverse strand, counting down.
GCTGGCCCCGGTGGTGGTACCAGTGGTTCAGGAGGATCGACCGCACGGCGACCGCCCGCGGCAGGGCGAGGATCTCGCGCCCGCCGCGGCCGTGCCCTTGAGGAACGTCCGCCGGCTGACGCGCATCGCGGGATTATCACATGAGGGG
>JAKLKT010000475.1 GCA_023150495.1 Planctomycetota bacterium | reverse complement strand
GGCGCGACGCGGCTCGCGGCCGGAGCCGCGCTCGTCGCGGCGTCGCGGCTCCTCGGGCCCGCGTCCGACGCGGCGCTCGGCGCGGGGCTCCTCCTCGTCTTCCACTTCGGAGGGTGCACCCTGCTCGCGGCGGCGTGGCGCGCGCGCGGCGTCCGGTGCGACCCGATCGTGAGGGAGCCCTGGAGGTCGCGGAGCCTCGGGGAGTTCTGGTCGCGCCGCTGGAACCTCGCGTACTTCGAGATGTGCACGATCCTCCTCTACCGCCCGCTCGCGGGGCGCGTCGGGCGGGGCGCGTCGGTAATGCTCGTGTTCCTCTTCTCCGGGCTCCTCCACGAGATGGCGATCAGCCTGCCGGTGCGCGCCGGGTACGGGCTCCCGACGCTCTACTTCGCGGCGCACGGCCTGGCCGTGCTCGCGGAGGAGGCGCTCGCGCGGCGCGGCCGGCCGATCCGCGGCCTCGCGGGACGCGCTTGGGCGCTCCTCTGGATCCTCGGGCCGCTGCCGTTGCTCTTCCACGCGCCGTTCGTCACGGGGGTGCTCCGGCCGCTCGTGCCGTTCTGACGTCAGGGCCTCGCGAGGTCGTAGATCACGTAGATCGGCACGCGGAAGAGGTCGTCGTTGCCGGGCGCGCGGCGCAGCTGCTCCGGCGTCGGCGTCGGCTCGTGGAGGCCGCGCAGGGCGAAGCCCGCTCCGAGGAACGTGTTCAGCGTCGTGCTCATCGTGCGGTGGAAGTTCGTCAGCACGTGGCCCGACGGGAACGGGCACGGTCGCGGGCCCTCGTCCGCGTAGTCGTCGAGGATCCAGTGGAGCTTCCGCTTCTCGGCGTCGCGCAGCCAGAGGCCCCGCGCGGTCGCCATCGGCGCGAGGTTCGCCACGAGGAAACGGCCACCCGGGCGCAGCACGCGGTGGGCCTGCCGCACCGCGGCTGCCATGTCCGCGACGTCCACCAGCGTGATGTAGCTGATCGCGAGGTCGAAGGCGGAGTCGGGCAGGCCGCCGAGCGTCTCCATGTCGCAGTGCCGGTACTCCTCCGACGGGCCCGCGCGCTCCCGCGCTCGCGCGAGGAACGCGGGCTCGAGGTCGATCCCGAGCGTCGTCGCCCCCCGCTCGGCGAGCATCCGGCAGAAGCGGCCCTCGCCGCAGCCGAGGTCGATGACGCGGAGGCCGCGCACGTCGCCGCAGAGGGCGAGCATCCAGTCGTCGAGGATGCCCACGCGCGCGTCGTCGCGGCCCTCGTCCATGCGCGAGATCCACTCGGCGGCGAACCCCGCCCACTGCGCCCTGAGCTCGTTCCTTCCGGGCATCCGCGCGATTGTAGCGGCGCCGCTGCCCCCGGACCCCCTGCGCCTCGCCTACCTGGTCTTGAACGTGACGGCGTGCCGGACCTCCTTGCCATCGAGCGTGTAGATCCAGGTCGCGCGGTGCCACGTGTCGCCGCGGAGCGGACCCTCGGGCACGATGCCGTAGACCCACCCGTAGCCGCCGCGATCCGCGACGAGGAATGGGACCCTCGTCTCGCGCCTGCCGTTCAGCGCGACGAGCTCCGCCCGGAATCCGGCGATCCCGGGGCCGGGCGGGCGGAAGTACATCGTCAGCGCGCAGCCGCGGCGTCCCATGTCCGGCACGGGGTCACGGGGCATCTCCGGGATCGCGGCCACCGGGAAGCCCACCGAGCCGTCCGCGGGCACGAAGTAGGGGTCCGACCACGCGGGCCCGCCCCCGGCCGCCTCGGCGCCCTCGGCGGGCGGCGCGTCCGCGAACCCGTCGCCCGTATCCACGACCGCGAGGCCAGGGGGCTCCGCGTTGACGCCGATCCTCGGCAGCGTGGCGCTCATCATCTCGAGGCGGTGGTAGTAGGTCAGGTAGTAGGACGCGATCGCGTCCACGGGCGCCCTCGCCGAGATCGCGCTCCGCTTCGCTGCCTGCTCCCCCTCCGGCGACGCGCCCTTCGGGCCGAGCGACTGCGAGTGCGGGTTCGTGCTCGAGTCCCAGTGGTTCATCGCGAGGTAGCGCGCGTGCGCCGTGCAGCTTAGGGAGAGCTTCTCGTCGAGCGGCACCGGCAGGAGGCCGTGCTGCATGCGGAGGCGGTTGAGCGCGACCATCGCGTCAATCTGCTGCTCCGTCCCCGCGACCGGCGCCGTCTCCGCGCGCAGCGCCGAGCCGTCGGGCTCGAGCGAGAGGATCCTGACCGTCTCGCGCCCGAGCACGATCACGGCCACGAGCGGGCACGCGACCGTCGAGTCGCCCGCGAGGAACCCGTCGCGGCCGATGTCGAACCGGCCGTCCGCGTCGAGGTCGAGGAGGGTGATCTCCTCGTCGGCGATCTTGTAGCGGAAGCCCCTCGCCGCGTGGCGCCCCCAGCGCCCCCCCTCCTCCTCGAAGCGCATCACGGCCTCGCGCGCGGCGCCCTTGCCGTCCTTCCACTTGAACGTCACCGTCTTGCCGGACGCGAGCGGCGCGAGGACCGCCCCGCCCGGCGACGTGGCGACGCGCGGGCCCGTGCTGCCCTTCTCGATGGCGAACGCCGTTCCGTCGAGCGTCACCTCGCCCTCGACCGGCCGCAGCGGCACGTGGCCGCTCAGCTGCGCGGCGGGCGGCTCGTCGACGTTCACGCGGCGGCCGCGGTACTCGCGCTCCTTCGCGGCGAGCGCGGACGCGAGCAGCAGGAGGACGAGCGCCTTCCGGATCCCCATCGGTCACTCCACGCGGATCCGCTCGAGGCGGCGGCGGACCCAGCGCTGCTCGGGCGGCGCCTTCGCGACCGCCGTGAACGCCTCCGCGAGCGCGCTCTTCGCATCCGCCTTCCGGCCCATCCGGAGCAGGCACTCCACGAGATCGGGCCAGTACCGGGGATCCCTCGCGGCGACCTCGCGCCAGACCGCGAGCGCCTCCTCGTCGCGGTCCGTGAGCCCGTAGAGCCCGGCGAGCATCGCGCGCTCCT
>JAKLKT010000474.1:1545-4502 GCA_023150495.1 Planctomycetota bacterium | reverse complement strand
GACCGTGAACATGAAGTACTCGGAGAGCCCCTCCTTCACGATCTCCTTGCCGGGGGCCTCGTCGCGCGCGTCCGCCTCGGCGAACGCGGCGCGCGCGCCCTGCTTCTTGAGCTCGCCGTAGAGCTCCTCCTTCTTCGCCGGGGCGGGCAGCCCGCGCCGCTGCGCCAGCATCGCGATCTTCTCGACGAGGTTGATGCGGCCGACGATCAGTCGCACCTGCGCGTCCTCGTACTCCTCGCCGGAGCCGTTCGAGACGCGCACGTAGCCGCGGAACGCGAGCGACTCCTCGCGCGCGTCGGTCAGCGCGACGTAGTCCATGCTCCACGTGATGCCGCTCGTGAAGTAGGAGACCTCGACCTTCACCTGCCCCTCGTGCTCCGAGTCGATCGTCCAGACGAGGTGCTGCGGCTTGCTGCCGGGGAAGCGCGTGTCGACGAGCTCGATCTCGTCCTGGCGCTCGAGGGCCCGGAACTCGACGCTCGTCGGGTCGATGAGCGTGTTCGCCCAGCTGAACTGGAGCTGGTTCCGCCCGCGCTTGAGCGCGATCTGCCGCGTCTCGCGCACGAGCGTCAGGTCCTCGGAGTTGTAGATCGTGAGCTGGACGCTCGCGCGGTCGGGCAGCGTGACGAGGTCCACGTTCTTCCCGGCCGCCACGGTGGCGAGCAGGAGGAGAAGGGGGAAGATGAGACGCATGGTGTGACTCCAGTTGTTAGCGGTACGGTGCCAGGCTCCGGCCCACTAGCAGTTCTTCGGGGAGAGGGGATGGATCGGTTCGGATCACCAGAGGTTCCTGAGGAGGACGTGGAGGATCACGACCCGCTTCTCGACGGCGCCCTCCTTCGGGCGCGGGGCGAGATCGACCGAGAGGACCGGCAGCGCGCCGCCCTTTCCGGTCGAGAGCCCGATGCCGTCCGTCGTGCCCTCGAGCAGCTCCCACTCGACGTCGCCCGGCGGGCGCGTGCCGTATTCGGCGGCGAGGCGGTTCAGCTGCTCCATGATGTCGAGCGTCGCCGGCTTGTCCCGGAAGTTCTCGATCTCGTAGCGCAGCCGGACCTCCTGGTGGAAGAGGTTCCCCTCGACGGGGCGCCGCTCGTTCCGCTCGACCGTGCGCGTGCAGACCACGTCGCGCGCCTCGCCGAGGAAGATCCGCGCCTCGCCGTCGAGCGGGGTCAGGGAGACCCGGTCCTCGCCGAGGAACGCCTCGCCGCCCCTGCCGTCGTCGAGGAAGACGCGCGCCTTGCCGGCGGGCAGCGGGAAGCGGCCGAGGCCGTTCCGCTCGTCGTTCCGGAGCGCGTAGTGCATGAGCACCTTCGACGCGAAGGGCTTCTCCGCGGAGAGGGGCCCGTGCGAGTACCAGTCGAACGTGAAGGTCTTTCGCACCGGCACCTTCGCCGCGCGGTCGACGAGCAGCCGCACGTCGTCCCCGTCGTCGGGGCCCGCGTCGATCCGCGGCCCGATCCCGGCCCACACGCGCGCCCCGGCGAACTCCTCGCCCGAGCGGTTGCCGAGGACGAGGTAGGTCTTGAGCGAGAGGAACGCCTCGTCGCGGTCCGCGACGGCGCGGTAGGCGAACGTGCGGCCGAGGTTCCGGACGAGGTAGCTCACCCGCACCTTCGCGGCGCACGCCTGCTTCGCGTAGACCTCGAAGAGGAGCGCGTTCTCGTTGGGCGGATAGGCGACGTTCACGACCTTCACCTCGCCGTCGCCGAGCGGCCGGAAGGCGTCGCCCTCGCGCACCGCGACCGGGCGGAAGAGCACCGAGTCCTTGTCCACCTGCGCGTTCGCCCAGCTGAAGTCCACGAGGTTGTTGCCCGCCTCGGGGGTCCACGCGAGGAGAGGCACGACGCGCTCCTCCTCGACGAGGGTGAAGCGGCCGTGGTCGAGCTGGATCTCCACGCGCTCGCGAGGCGGCAGCGCCGCGAGCTTCACGCGCGCGGCGGCGGGGGAGACGGGGAGGAGAAGGAGGAGGAGGGCGAGCGTCGTCTTTCGCATGACGACGCTTCAGACGGAACGTCCTCGGGAAAGTTCTTGGGGGGGCGTGGGGGACCGAGTAAACACTGGGTCAAAACGATGCAGGACGTCTCGAAGACCTTCCGCTACAGCCTCGGCGCGGCGCTCGGCAGCAGTTTCGGCGTGGCGGTCGGCGCGGCGCTCGGCGCAGGCGTCGTCCCGGTCGTCGGGGCGGGCGTCGCCGGCGCGCTCGCAGGCGCGGGGATCGCGTGGCTCCTCGCCCCTTCCCGGAGCCCATCCCCTTAGTCTGAGTTGAGCACCAAGGCCTCGTGGCCGGCCGACTCCAGCGGGCCCCTGGCGCCTTGGTTCTAGCCCGCCTCGCAGGCGGCGCACCGCGCGGCGTACGGGACCGCGTCGAGCCTCTCCTTCGCGATCGGCTTCCCGCACTCCTCGCAGGCGCCGAACGTCCCCTTCCCGATGCGGGCCAGCGCGGCCTCCACCGCGTTCAGCAGCGCCACCTCGTTCCGCTCCGCCGCCTCGTCCACCTCGAGGAACTCGGTGTCGTGGTCGGCGTTGTGCGTGCCGAAGTGCGCGAGGTCGCCCTGGGACGTGCGCTCCCCGATGATCTCGCTGTCCAGGTCCTCGACCGTGCCGCGGAGCCGTTCGCTCAGCTCGAGGAGCCGTGTCTCGTAGCCCTTCATCTCGGCTTTCCGCATGGCAGAGCCCTCCTGCGCGGAGGATTCCGCGGCGGCCCGACCGGCCGCGCGCGGCGCGCCCCCGCGAGGGACCCATTGCGAGCGGCGTACCGGAATCAGAGCCGCTTGATCAGGAGCGCCGTGCGGTCGTCGCCGGCGGGGGCGCCGGCGAGATGCGCGTCGACGGCCTCGCGCAGCTCCGCGAGGATCCGGTCGGCGGGCTCCGCGCGGCGCGCGGCGACGAGCTCGCGCACGCGGTCCGCGCCGAAGAGCTCGCCGCCGGGAGCGGCCGCCTCGAAGAAGCCGTCCGAG
>JAKLKT010000474.1:0-1493 GCA_023150495.1 Planctomycetota bacterium | reverse complement strand
GGCGGCGGCACCGCGAGCGTGAGCGCCGCGACGATGCCGAGCGGGGGGATGTCGGAGCCTCGCTCGTCCCACGCGCCGCGGCGGGCGTCGTAGCGGAGGAGCGGGCCCTGCCCCGCGCTGAAGGTCGCGAGCCTGCCCGTCCGCGCGTCGAGGTCGCCGAACCACGCCGTCACGAAGCGTCCCGACTCGAGGTCGTCGTGGAGCTGCTCGTTCAGGTGTCGCACGATCTCCTCGATGCCGGTGCCGGTGCGCACCGCCATGCGCAGCATCGCGCGCACCTGCGTCACCGAGAGCGCGGGGCCGATGCCGTGTCCGGTCGCGTCGGCGACGAGGAAGAGGGCCCGCGCGGCCGCGCCGCCCGTGACCGAGCCGTCCTCGGCGATCCCGATCGCGTCGTACGAGTCGCCGCCGGTCTCGGCCGCGGGAAGCGAGAAGCCCGCGCAGTCGTATCCCGGGAGCTCGGGCAGCTTCGCCGGGAACGTCTCCTGCTGGATCCTGCGCGCGACGCGCAGCTCGCCTTCGAGCTGGACGAGCTTCTTCAGCGACTCGCGCATCCGGTCCTGCGCGTCGGCGAGCTGGCGCAGCTCGGTGATCGGGGTCGCGACGAAGGGCCCGGGCTCGAGGTCGCCGCGGCTGAGCCGCTCGCTCTCCCCGACGAGCTGCTCGATCGGCCGCGCGAACCGCCGCGCGAGCGCCGTCGCGCGCCAGAGGGCGAAGACGAGGATCACGGCGATGAGCGCGCCGAGCCAGATCCGGGTGTCCTCGAGCCCGGAGAGGATCCTCTTCTCGGGGACCGCGACCGTGATCTCGAGGCGGGGCCCGTAGAGCCGCCGCCCTCCCCACCAGGCCTCGCCCTCGCTCTCGAACCGGGCCGCCTCGCTCTGGCCGAGCGGGAGCGACAGCGCGTCCGCGAGCACGGGGATGCCGAGGTCCCCGACCGGGTGCAGGAGCGCGTCCCGGCGCGCCTCGGGCGAGCGTCGCGCCATCTGGCTCGGGAGACCGATGACGAGCTGGCTCGCGGTGACCACGAAGACGGTCGCGTCGTCGAGCGGGCCGAGGCTCATCGTGAACCTCGAGATGTCCTCGAGCGCGACGTCGAAGCCGAGCACGCGCTCGCGGTCGCCGCTCCGGAAGGCGGCGGCGGCCGTGATCCCCGGCTGCCCGGTCGTGAAGAAGCGGTAGGGGTCCGTCCAGAAGACGCGCGGCTCCTTGTCTCGCCGCTCCATCGCGCCTTGGAACCAGGGCCGCGAGCGGGGGTCGTAGTCGATCTCGCGCCACTCCTCCTTCCCGTCCTCCGTCCACTTCACGCGCGCTCCCCACTCGTCGCGCCGCGTCTGCCGCGTGATCCACCTGCCGCCCGTGCGGAGCAGCATGAACTCGCGCCCGCGGTCGTCGGCGACGAGCGCCGCGGACATCTGCTTGAACCTCTCGAGCACCGGCTGGAGCAGCGCGCGCAGCCGCTCGGGCTGGTCGGGGTCGAGGATGCCCTCCTT
>JAKLKT010000473.1 GCA_023150495.1 Planctomycetota bacterium | reverse complement strand
CCTCGCGGCGCTGCTCAAGGCGGCGAAGACCGACGCGTCGCCCCGCGTCCGCGCCGAGGCGCTCGCGGCGCTTCTCCGCTGGAAGATCTCCGAGATGAAGGCGGCGCCGGTCGCTGCGCTTCGCGACGAGGCTTGGGAGGTGCGCGCGCTCGCGGTCGCGATCCTCGCGCGCGCGCGGCTTGTCGAGGCGGTGCCCCCGCTCATCGACGCGCTCGCGGCGGAGAAGGGGCGCCTCCGGAAGGACATCGACGACGCGCTGTCCGCGCTCACGGGCGTACGAATGTATGGTGACGTGGACCTCTGGCGGCGCTGGCTCGCGGCGAACGGCGAGACGATCGCGGCGAAGGCGAAGGAGCTCGCGGACGCCGGGGAGTACGAGAAGACGCTCGAGTCGTGGGGGGGAGATGGGGCCGGGGAAGAGGGGGACGAGGAGAAGCGGAAGGGGCATACGTCGGCGTTCTACGGGATCACGACGCAGAGCCGGCGCGTGGTGTTCGTCGTCGACATCTCGCAGAGCATGAAGGACCCGGCGGGGGCGAAGCCCGCGGCGGCGACGGGCGGGAAGGGTGCCTACGCGAGCCCGAAGGGGGACACGAAGCTCGACATCGCGAAGTGGCAGCTCCACCGCGCGATCGAGGACCTGCCCGACGACGCGGTCTTCGGGATCGTCGTCTACAGCGAGTCGTACAAGTCGTGGGAGGAGGATCTCGTCGCCGCGAACGCGCGCGGCAAGAAGAAGGCGCACGCGTTCGTGGACGGCATCGAGGGCAACGGGACGACGAACATCTCGGACTCGCTCGACCGCGCGCTGGATTCCGGCGCGGACACGGTCTTCCTGCTCTCGGACGGCGATCCGAACCGCGGTCGCGTGAGCAGCGTGGACGCGCTGCTCTCCGAGCTGGTCGAGCGGAACCGGCTCCTGCGCATCGTCATCCACACGGTCGGCATCGGCGAGGTCGAGGGCAGCGCCTTCCTTAAGGAGCTCGCGCGCGCGACCGGCGGCCGCTACGTCGGATTCCGCTGACGGCTTGGGCCTCCTCCCGAGGCCAGAAAGGTGCGGACAGCAATGCCGCAGTTCGCCGGCGCAAACGCCTGTCCCGCTTGGACTTGTGTCGACCTTGATACGTATGGGATACCATCGTCCGTCCATGGACACCGAAGCCGAACTCACCTTCCGGGACCTGCAGCTCGCCCCGCCGCTGCTCAAGAGCCTCGAGGAGCTCGGCTACGAGCAGCCCACGCCGATCCAGGCGGGCGCGATCCCGCCGCTGCTCCTCGGCCGCGACCTGCTGGGCCAGGCGCAGACGGGGACGGGCAAGACCGCCGCGTTCACGCTGCCGCTGCTCCAGCGCCTCGACATGGCCGACCGGTCGGTGCAGGCGATCGTGCTCACGCCGACCCGCGAGCTCGCGCTGCAGGTCGCCGAGGCGGTGCGTTCGTACGGCAAGCACCTCGGCAGCGGCGGCGTCCACGTGCTCCCGATCTACGGCGGCCAGCCGATCCACATCCAGAGGAACGCTCTGCAGCGCGGCGTGCACGTCGTCATCGGCACGCCCGGGCGCGTGCGCGATCACCTCGAGCGCGGCACGCTCTCGCTCATGGGCGTCCGCTTCTTCGGCCTCGACGAGGCGGACGAGATGCTCAAGATGGGGTTCATCGAGGACGTCGAGTGGATCCTCGAGCACGCGCCCGGCGACCGGCAGATCGCGCTCTTCTCCGCAACGATGCCGGGCCCGATCCGGCGCATCGCGGAACGCCACCTGCGGAACGCGGTCGACATGAAGATCGCGAGTCGCACGCTCACGGTCCCCGGAACCGAGCAGTTCGCGATGAGCGTCGGGCGGGGCGAGAAGAACGATGCCCTCGAGCGCGTGCTGGAGGCGGAGGACTACGAGGCCGTGCTCATCTTCGCGGGCACCCAGCGCGCCACCGCCGAGGTGGCCGAGCACCTGCAGGGCCACGGATACCAGGCGGAGTGCATCCACGGCGGCATGGACCAGAAGGCGCGCGAGGCGGTCGTCCAGCGGCTCAAGGCGCGCAAGACGCAGATCGTCGTGGCGACCGACGTCGCCGCGCGCGGCCTCGACGTGGATCACATCGGGCTCGTGGTCAACTACGACCTCCCGAGGCATCAGGAGATCTACGTCCACCGCATCGGGCGCACCGGTCGCGCGGGGCGCACGGGGCGCGCGATCACCTTCTGGCAGCCCCGCGACCGCGGCATGATGCGCGCGATCGAGCGATTCACCGGGCGGCAGATGCAGCCGATGCGGATTCCCGGCCGCGCCGAGCTCGTGGACCGGCGCCGGGAGCGCTTCCAGGACAAGCTGCGGGCCGTGACGGAGGAGGAGCGGGCGCCCTTCCTCAACATGGTCAAGGAGATGCACGCCGAGGAGGGACACGACTTCGCCGAGCTGGCCGCGGCGGCGGCGAGGCTCGCGTGGGGGGAGTCGCCTCTCTACGTCGCGCCCGACCCCGAGCCGCAGGCCCAGCCCCAGGCGCGGCCGCGCGCGGACAGCGACGAGTTCGTCGAGATCGTCATCCCGGTCGGCAGCTGGAACCGCGTGCGCCCCGCGTCGATCGTCGGGGCGATCACCGGCGAGGCGGGCCTGCCCGGCACCGTCGTCGGCCGGATCAACATCCTCGAGCGCGTCACCTTCGTGGCTGTCCCCAGCGAGCACGTCGGGTCGATCCTCTCCGCGCTCAAGGGGAAGCGGATCGCCGGCCGCGTGATCTACCCGCGCCTCGCCTGACCTCGCGTCCCCTGCGCCCCGGTGCCGTCGAGGGCAATCCGAGCCTCGCGCGCGGCGCGGGGCTCCATCCCCGGGAGTGCGGACAGCAATGCCGCAGTTGGCCGGCGCAAATGGCTGTCCCGCTTGGACTTGCGACGACCCGCGCACGTATGGGATACCATCGTCGGGCCGATGGCGGTCGTGTCGCTGCAGGGGATCGAGAAGCACTTCG
>JAKLKT010000472.1 GCA_023150495.1 Planctomycetota bacterium | reverse complement strand
CGCCCGCGCGGGCGCGGAGAGCGCGGTGTCGACGGTGCGCGCGCGGGCGAGCGCGCGGGTCGTGAAGGCGGGCGACGGCACGGCGCCGTGCTCGGCCGCGTCCCACTCGCGGAGCTTCCTGCGCAGCGTGCGGTATGCCTCGATCTCCCGGCGCAGCTCGGGGTCGCGCTTCGACGCGTCCTCGACGCGCGCCGCGTCCGCGTCGCGCAGCTCGCCGTCCACATAGGAGGAGAGCAGTTCCCTCATCTCGTCGCTGATCATGATTCGGTGCCCTCGAACAGGGGGGAACGCTGGAGGATCTTCAGGAGCGCCTTCCTCCCGCGGTGGATCAACACCTTCACCTCGTTGAGCGAGAGGTCGAGGACGTCCGCGATCTCGCGGTACTTGAGCTCCTCGAGCTCGCGCAGCACGATCACCTGCCGCTGCGCCGACGGCAGCTTGGCGATCGCCTCGCGGACGAGCCGGCGCTCCTCGACGCTCTTCGCGTTGGCCTCGGGCGCCGTGCGCTCGTGGGGCTCCGGCATCCCGTCGAGGACCGGGTTCTCGAACGACTGGAAGTCCGGAAGCGACTTCCGGTTCATCCGCCGCAGCGTGTCGAGGCAGAGGTTGTTGAGCACCTTGTAGAAGTAGGTCGTGAACTTCCCCGCGGGCTCGTACCGGCTCGCGTTGCGGTAGAGCTTCAGGAACAGCTCCTGCGACACGTCCTCGGCGATGTGCCGGTCCCGGAAGATCCGGAAGGCGTAGCGGTGCGCCGCGCCCCCGTAGGCGCGCATGAGCTCTTCGAACGCCGCCACGTCCCCGGAGGCCATCCGGGCCATGAGCGCCTCGCCAGGAGCCGCCATCTTCTCCGTCATATGTAACGCAGCCGGTGGCCTCCCCGCCGGGCGATGCTACCGGTACGGTGCCAGGCACCCGTCACCTAATAACTTGGTTACTGGTGGATCGGAGCCTGGCACCGCACCGCTAACAAACGGCCCGCCCTTTGCCCCGGAGCCCCCCCATCATCGATCTCAAGCGGCTTTTCGGAATGGGCAGTGTCCCCAATAGAGGACAGGTTACGATGCTGGAAGCCATGAAGGCCCTGATCATCGACGACGAGCCGGGCATCCGCGAGGCACTCCGGATGACCCTCAAGGGGGGACGGATCGATTCCGTCCTCGCCGAGGACGGGGAGACCGGCCTCGCCGCCGTCGAGGGGCGCACCGACCTCGGGCTCGTGTTCCTGGATATCAAGATGCCGGGTCGCGACGGCCTCGACATCCTGAAGGAGATCCGGACGCTCCGCCCCGACCTCCCCGTGATCATGATCTCGGGGCACGGGACGATCGAGACGGCCGTCGGCGCGACGAAGCAGGGCGCCTACGACTTCCTCGAGAAGCCGCTCGACCGCGACCGCGTGCTCCTGCTCGCGCGAAACGCGCTCGAGCAGGCGCGCGTGAACCGCGAGAACCGGCAGCTGAAGGAGCGCGAGGCCGCGAGGATCCTCGGCGGCTCGGCGCCCATCAGGGAGCTGCTCGCGGCGATCGACCGCGTCGCGCCGACGAGCGCGCGCGTCCTCGTCACGGGCGAGAACGGGACGGGCAAGGAGCTCGTCGCGCGCCGGCTGCACGACCTCTCGCCCCGCGCGAACGGCCCGCTCGTGGACGTCAACTGCGCGGCGATCCCGAAGGAGCTGCTCGAGAGCGAGCTCTTCGGCCACGAGAAGGGCTCCTTCACCGGCGCGCACCAGCAGAAGAAGGGCAAGTTCGAGCTCGCCGACGGCGGAACGCTCTTCCTCGACGAGGTGGGCGACATGGACCTCGCCGCGCAGGCGAAGGTGCTGCGCGTGATCGAGCAGAGCCGCGTCGAGCGCGTCGGCGGCGCGAAGCCGATCGAGGTGAACGTCCGCATCGTCGCCGCCACGAACAAGAACCTCCTCGAGGAGGTGAGGGCGGGCCGCTTCCGCGAGGACCTCTACTACCGGCTGAACGTGGTCGAACTCCGCTGCCCGCCGCTGCGCGAGCGGCGCGAGGACATCCCGCTGCTCGCGGCGGCGTTCCTCTCCGAGGCCGTGAAGCGCAACGCGACGCCCCCGCGCACGTTCGACGACGGCGCGGTGCAGGCGCTCGCGCGCGAGGACTGGCCGGGCAACGTCCGCCAGCTCCGGAACGTCGTCGAGCAGCTCGCGATCCTCGCGCCGAAGGAGACGATCACGGCCGATGACGTCACGGCGATCGCGCGCTCCGGCGCGCCCGCGCCCGCGGGCCCGGGCGACCCCTACCGGGGCGCTCGCACGTTCGAGGAGTTCAAGGACGTCGCGGAGAAGGACTTCCTCCTGCGGCGGCTCGAGGAGAACGGCTGGAACGTGAAGAAGACGGCCGAGCTGCTCGGCATGCAGCGGTCGAACCTCTACAAGAAGCTCGAGCGATACGGCATCAGGAAGCCCGAGCGGTAGCCCGGAACGAGGGGGGGTGCGGGGGCGGTGAAGGAGGTGCGAAGGCTGGGCCTCCCGCTTCTCGGGGCGGGCGTCGCGATCCTCCTCGCGTGGGCGCTCCTCCCGCGCCCGTCGGGCAGCGCCGAAGCGGAGATGGACGCCGGGGAGGAGTTCCTCCGCGCGCGGTTTCTCGAGTGGAAGGGGCGCGTCGAGCGCGCGGCCGCCCGCCTCGCCGCGCTCCCGGACGCCCCTCCGCGCGACCAGTTCGAGGCCGCTGCGGCGATCGTCGACGCGGAGCGCGTCGACGGCGTCGCGATCGTCGACAGCGGAAACCGCGCCCGGGTCTGGGCCGGCCGCACCTTCGACGCGGATCCGAGGACCGACTTCAGCGGCGTCGCGCGGGGGGTGGAGGTCGTCCGGGTCCTCGACGTCCCCGCCCACCGCGTGCTCTTCGCGGCGCGCGCCGCGGGCGAGGAGATCGCGGTCGCGTACCTCGCCTTCGACGAGCGGTTCCCGTCGCCGCGCGACTTCGCGGCCGAGGCGGCCGCGGCGGCCGGGCTCGC
>JAKLKT010000471.1 GCA_023150495.1 Planctomycetota bacterium | reverse complement strand
CGTCGCGGCGCGGACCGCGTCCACATCCGCACCGGTCTCCCGCTCGATGCGCGCCGTCGACGCGCAGGCGGCGAGAAGTCCTAGAAGGAGAAGGCGGCTCATCGCATTCCTCCCATGTCGGTGCCCTGCTCGTGCGGCTTCTTGTCATCCGACGGGCGCGGCGCGAGCGCGGCCGACGCGGGAGGCGGGGGCGCCTCCTCCCCCTCGGGCGACGCGGGGTGAGTGGGAGGCGGAGGGGGCATCGGGGGGAGGGCGGCGCAGGAAGAGAGGAGCAGCGCCAAGGCGGCGCTGCTCCATGTCCTGGCTCTTGCGAAGCGGCTACTGGCCATGATCGCCGTGGCCCTGATGGCCGTGGTCGTCGCCGTGGCCGCCATGATCGTCGTCGTCCTCGTGGGCACCGTGCCCGCCGTGGTCGTCGTGACCTTCGCCGTGCTCCTTGCCCGGCTCGCCCTTGGCGCCGGAGGCGGCGAGCTCCTTGGCCTTCTTGAGCGCCGCGGCGGGGTCCTTCTTCACCGCCTCCACGCACTCCGGCGAGGAGAGGCGGACGATGTCGTCCCCGATGAGCACGAACGCATTCGGGGCGACGGGTTTGCCCGTGACGGGGCACGCCTGGTTGCCGATGTCCTTGGCCTTCGGGTTCGTGGCCTTGACGAGCGTGATCTGCGAGTTCTTGCGGGCGTCTTCCTCGCAGTCCTTGCAGCAGAGGGGGATCTCGTAGCCCTGCAGAACCACCGTAGGCACGTCCTTCTCGGGGATCTTCTCCCCGGTGACGGGGCAGACGGTGTTCGTGGCCTTCTCGATCTTCGGGTAGGCGGCGGCGTGGGCGCGGTCCGGATCCTTGCGGATCTCCTTCGCGCACTTGACGCAGCACATGTAGATGCGGCCCTTCGGCGTGTCGACGAAGAGCTTCAGGGATGCCTTCTTCCCCATGATGGGGCAGTTGGCGTTTGCGAACGTCGGCACGGTGACCGCGGGCGCGTCGGCGCCCGGCGAGTCGCCCGCGCGCAACTCGAGCGCGCAGAGTAGAAGAGCGGCAGGAAGAATGAAGCGGAGCATGGTCATCTCCTGGAATGGGGACCGTCGGGTGGTCCCCGGACATGGGATCAGTTCCGTGTTCGGCGCATGCGCCGAAGGAGGGGCGGCGAACGGAGGGATCCCCCGCGTTCGCTCGTGACACGGAACGGCCTCTAGACGAGGAGCACGAGGAGGCGCAGGAAGATTGGCGGGCCAGCAGCCCTCGGGATCGCGGGAGGCGCGAGCGGCGCGAACGCTTCGATCTCCGCGGGCGCCGCCGGAAGCTCCGCGACCGTCTCCCGCGCACCAATGTCCTCGGAGACCGCGACGCGCACCAGATCCTGGGACGACTTGAGCTCGACGCAGCGGCACTTCTCGGGCGCAGGGGCGTCGCCGATCCCGCTCTCGGGGAGGGGGCGCGGATGCTCGTGCTTCGCCGGGTGCTCCTCGGAACCGTGCCGGCAGGGCTCGTGCGTGCAGAAGCAGATGACTATCGGAACATGCGCCGGCAGGGCCGCGGTCCATCCCGTGAGCAGGAGTGCGAGAAGCCGGCGCACCGCCATTCCAGTAAGAGGATACGCCTGATGGGGACGGTGGCGCGAGCGACGGGCGTCCCCTCCGGAGACGTGCTGGAGGTCGAGCATGTGTCCGCCCCCCTCTAAGTACGCACGTGGCAGCAGGTTAGGGGTTTTTGCGCCCCGCCCGACTCCGGCCGACCGGACGAGAGATCCGCATTCCGTAGGCGGAGCGCGTTGGCGATCACCGACACGGAGCTTAGCGCCATCGCTGCGCTCGCGATCATCGGGTTGAGCAGCAGCCCGAAGATGGGGTAGAGAACCCCCGCCGCGATCGGCACTCCGAGGGCGTTGTACCCGAACGCGAAGGCGAGGTTCTGCCGGATGTTGCGCATCGTCGCGCGGCTGAGCCGGCGCGCACGCACGATGCCCCGCAGGTCACCGCGCACGAGTGTGATCCCCGCACTCTCCATTGCCACGTCCGTGCCCGTGCCCATCGCGATCCCGACGTGGGCGCGGGCCAGCGCGGGGGCGTCGTTGACGCCGTCCCCGGCCATCGCTACGACACGACCTTCGGCCGCCAGCCGTGCGATCACCTCGCCCTTCCCGGCGGGCAGGACCTCGGCCTCGACCTCTTCGATCCCGAGCTTCCTCGCCACGGCGTTCGCCGTGGTCCGGCTGTCGCCCGTGAGCATCACGATGCGCACGCCATCGTCGCGCAGGGAGCGGATCGCCTCGGCAGCCGTGTCCTTCACGGGATCCGCGACGCCGATGAACCCCGCCGCTTCGCCGTCGACGACGACGTGGACCACGGTCTGGCCGTCTCTCCGCCGCGCCTCGGCCTCGGCTGCGAGCGCGCCCATCTTGACGTCGAGCGCGGCAAGCAGCGCCGCGTTGCCAAGGGCCACTTCCCGACCCTCGACGGAACCCAGGACGCCCTGTCCGGTCGTGGACGAGAAGTCCGCCACGTCGGCAAGCGCGAGGCCGCGCTCGCGCGCGCCTGCCATGATCGCCGCCGCCAGGGGATGCTCGCTCGCGCGCTCGAGGCTCGCCGCGAGCCGGAGGAGCTCCTCCTCGTCGAACCCCGGCGCCACGACGACCGACGCGACCTTCGGCTTGCCTTCGGTGAGCGTGCCCGTCTTGTCGACGACGAGCGTGTCCACCCTCTCGAGGGTCTCCAGCGCCTCGGCGTCCCGGATGAGAATGCCCGCCGTCGCCCCGCGACCCGCTGCGACCATGATCGACATCGGCGTCGCGAGGCCCAGTGCGCACGGGCACGCGATGATGAGCACCGCGACCGCGTTGACGAGCGCGTAGGCAAAGGCGGGCTCCGGGCCCGCGAGGAGCCAAACGACGAACGTAAGGGCGGCGATCAGGACGACCGCCGGCACGAACCAGGCGGAGATCACGTCGGCGAGCCGCGGGATCGGGGCCCGGCTCCGCTGGGCC
>JAKLKT010000470.1 GCA_023150495.1 Planctomycetota bacterium | reverse complement strand
GCGGGACCCGCGGGCGCGGCCCCCGAGGCCCCCCCGGTTCCTCAAGCGCGGAACTCGCCGGCCCTCCACGGCGCGCTCATCCTCGCGATGCGCCTCGGCGCTGCCGCCGCCGCGCTCCTCCTCCCCTTCGCGCTGCTCGCGTTCGTCGCGCGCGGCGTGGAGCCGACGGGCCTCCTCGCGTGGCTCGGCTCGCCGGGGATGCTCCTCGGCACGGTCGCGGCGGTCCCGCTCTCCCTCCTCGGCCAGGCGCTCGCGCTGCGGCTGCTCGGGCGCGTGCGGCCCGGGAGCATGGCCATCCGGAGCCTCCCGCACGTGCGCGTCGAGATCAAGTGCGCGGCGGTCGAGGCGGCGGGGCGCTGGCTCGCGGGATCGCTCCTCTGGCCCCTCTGGCTCGGGCTCGCGGGGATGCGGCTCGGGCGGAAGTGCGAGATCAGCACGATCATGGGGCCCGTCCCCGAGCTCCTTTCGATCGGCGACGAGAGCTTCCTTGCCGACGGGATCTACCTCGCGGGTCCGCGCGTGCACCGGGGCGTCGTGACGGTCGCCGAGACGCGGCTCGGGAGGGGCACGTTCCTCGGCAACCACGTCGTCGTGCCGTCGGGGCAGCTGCTCCCGGACGGGCTCTTCGTCGGCGTGTGCACGACGACCGATCCCGCGATCGCGCGGCCTTCGAGCGCGTGGTTCGGCCACCCGCCGTTCGAGCTGCCGCGGCGCGAGCCCCTCGTGGACCGGCGCCTCACGCACGACCCGTCGCCGGCCCGGTTCGCGACGCGGCTCGCCTTCGAGCTCGCGCGGTTCCTCCTCCCTGTGCCGATGGTGCTCCTCTTCGCCGCGTGGTGGCGGGCGGTCGAGGCGGGCGGGGCCCTCGCGGCGCCCCTCGCGACGCTCGCGACGGCGCTCTCGGCGTGCCTCCTCGTGCTCGCGCTCAAGTGGGCGCTGCTCGGCCGCGTGCGTCCGGGAGAGCACGCCTTCTGGTCGTGCTGGTGCGCGCGGTGGGACTTCCTCTACATGGCCTGGGAGTTCGTCGCACGCCCCGCGCTGGCGGCGCTCGAGGGGACGCTCCTCCTGCCGTGGTACCTGCGCGCGATGGGCTCGCGGATCGGGCGGCGCGTCGTGCTCGGGAGCGGCTTCGCGCAGGTGGTCGATCCCGACATGCTCGACCTCGGCGACGACGCGACGGTCAGCGCGCTCTTCCAGGCGCACACGTTCGAGGACCGCGTGCTGAAGATCGGGCCGGTGCGCGTGGGCGCCGGCGCGACGGTCGGGAGCGGCGCGGTGCTCCTCCACGGCGCGGAGGTCGGCGAGGGCGCGCGCGTGGCGCCGCAGGCGGTGGTCATGAAGCACGAGCGGCTCCTGCCTCGGCGCTCCTACGCCGGGTCACCCACCCGTCCGTATGCCATACGCCCCCCGGCGGACGCAAACTAGGCTGGCGCAGGCACTTGCGACGGCCGAGTGCGGCAATGGGGTCCGCAGCCGGGGGCCCTCCTATGCCCGCCGCTCCCGCAGGGCGCGCAGCACGGTCACGCCGATCGTGACGACCGTGAGGGGGAGGACGTAGGCGACCATGATCCAGGTGAAGTCGTGCAGCGCGTCGTGGCGCGTGGCGGCGAGCACGAGGTAGCCCACATAGGCGCCGTAGTAGGCGAGGAAGAGGAGCCCCTCCCACCTCGCGATCCGGTGGCCCGTGAAGAAGATCGGGAGGCACGCGACGGCCGCGGCGACCATCACGGGGACGTCGAACGCGAGGGCTCCCGGCGCGACCGGCACCCCGGCCCGCGAGACGGCGGAGGAGAGCCCGAGCACGCCGAGGAGGTTGAAGATGTTGCTCCCGACGACGTTGCCCACGGCGATGTCCCGCTCGCCCTTGATCGTCGCGAGCACGGATGTCGCGACCTCGGGCAGCGACGTGCCGGCCGCGACGATCGTGAGGCCGATCACGAGCTCCGAGAGGCCGAGGAGCCGCGCGAGGTCCGTCGCGGCGCCGACGAAGAGCCGCGAGCCGAGCACGAGCAGCGCGAGACCGGCGATGACGCCGGCTCCCGCCAGGAGGCGACCGGGCCGGGCTCCCGCCTCCGCCGAGGCCGCGGCGGGCGAGCCTGCTCCGTTCCCCGCCCGCCGCCCCTGCACCACCTGGAACGCCGTGTAGGCCGCGAGGAGCGCGACGAGGAGGAGCCCCTCCGTCCGCCCGACCGTGCCGTCGAGGGCGAGATACGCGGCGAGGAGGCTCACGCCGATCATGACGGGCACCTCCTGCCGGATTACCTGCCGCGCCACGACGAGCGGGGCGACGGCGGCCGAGAGCCCGAGGATGAGGAGCACGTTGAAGATGTTGCTCCCGGCGACGTTGCCGAAGGCGAGGTCCGCCTGGCCCGCCCGGGCCGCCTGCACGCTCACGGCCATCTCGGGCGCGCTCGTGCCGAACGCGACCACGGTGAGCCCGATCACGAGCGGCGTCACGCCGAACGACGCGGCGAGACGCGACGCGCCGCGCACGAGAACCTCGGCGCCGACGATGAGGAGGAGGAGCCCGCCGAGGAACCCGAGGATCATGGTCGCGCCATTGGAGCGGCCCCGCGCCGCGGGTCAAGCCGTGCCCCCGGAGCCCCCTCCGATTCCTCCGGAAAAACCGAGACAACTCCGCTGCGACCGCGAACCGTGGAGCAAGGAGGCGACCATGCAGGATGCGCTTGTCGCGGAGCTCACGAGGGAGGCGGGCGCGACCCGCCGCGTGCTCGAGCGGGTGCCGGAGCACCGGCTCGCCTGGAAGCCGCACGGAAGGTCGATGTCGCTCGGCCAGCTCGCGCTGCACGTGGCGACGATCCCGGGCGGCGTCTCGGGGATGCTCGAGGGGGACGGCGTGGACGCGGCGAAGGCGGACTTCTCGCAGAAGGCGGTCACGTCGCGCAAGGAGCTCCTCGACGCGCTCGAGGCGGCGATGGGGCTCTACATGCGCGTGATGATGGGGCCGTCGGGGCTCTCGCG
>JAKLKT010000469.1 GCA_023150495.1 Planctomycetota bacterium | reverse complement strand
CGCGAGCGCGGTCGCGATCGACGGCGACCGCGTGCTCCTCGCGACCCTCGACGGGACGGTCGCGGCGTGGTCGTCCGCCAAGGGCCCGCTCGCCGCGGAGGTCTCGTTCAAGGTGCCCAACGGCCGCGTGACCGCGATCGCGCCCGGCGGCCGGGAAGACGAGATCCTCCTCGGGTTCCTCGACGGCACGGTCGAGCTCTGGAGCGCGAAGGGCCGCCGGCGGATCGCGACGCTCGACGGCGAGGAGGGCCCGCCCGTCCGCGCGCTCCGCGTCGCGGAGGGAAGGATCGACGCGTGGGACGTCTCCAGGGGGCAGCGGAGCTGGGACCTCGCCACGCGGGAGCGCGCCGTCCCCTCCCCCGCGGATCCCCCCACCCCCGTGCTCGCGGGACGCGCGCCTCCGCACCAGGGGCCGCCCTTCCCGTGGGTCGCGCGCGACCCCACGTGGCGGATCATCGACTTCGAGAACCGCTACGGGAGAAAGCTCGCGGGCGCGGAGGTCGTCGTGATCCCCGTCGGGGAGCACGCCCCCCTGCGCCCGCGCATCGATCCCCTGTCGAAGTAGATACCGCCGGTACGGTGCCAGGCTCCGATCCGCTAGTATCCGCGGGAACGCGCCTGGCAAGCGGGTCAGATGTTAGTGGAGTTGTGCCTGGCACCGTACCGGTGTCATCTGTCATCGGAGGGTGAGCTGCTGCGCGCGGCGAACGACCTTCGCCGAGACCTTCGCGTCCGCCTCAAGGCCGTGGAGCGCCGCCGCGACGTCCTCCGCGCCGCGGATCTCCTTGCCGTTCAGCTCGACGAGCACGTCGAACCGCTGTAGACCGAGCCGGTCGGCGCGCGAGTCCTTCTCGACCGCGTCGACCACGAGGCCCTTGCCGCCGAGGTCGAGCTGCGCGTCGAGGACCTGCGTCGGCAGCGACGCGCGCACGCCGAGCATCCCGCCCGGCATCGCGAGCCGCTGGTCGGGGCGCATCCGCTGCGGCTGGTTGCGCCAGTGCTCGAGCCAGCGCCGCATCGCCTCGACCTCGCGGCGCGTCTCGTCCTGCCACTTCTTCATGTCGTCGTCGAAGTTCTCGAAGTTGCTGTTCCACTCGCGCCAGAACTTCTCCATGTCGAAGTCGTCGCGGGCGCCGAGGCGGAACCGGAAGCGGCTGTCGAGCTGCAGCTCGGGGTACTTCTCCTTGAGCTCCTCCATCGACGACGCCTCGTAGGTCTTCGTCACCTCCTTGCCGTCCACGGTCTCCGTGACGGTGACGGTGACCTTGCCGTCCATCATCTGGACGGACGTGCTCTTCGTCCGGACGCCGGGCGCCGCGGGCTCCTCGGCCTCCTTCGCCGGGGCCTCCTCCTGCCTCGCCTCGCCGCCGATCGCGCGGAGCGCGCGGCCGGCGCGCAGGCGCACCTCGAGGTCGTCCGACTTGAGCGCCTCCTCGAGGGCGGGGATGGCCTTCTCCCCCATCGCGATGAGCTTTCCCTGGGCCTCCTCGCGGACGGCGTAGTCGTCGGAGCCGAGCTTCTTCACGAGCTCCGCGGGGTCGTCGCCGCCCTGCGCGAAGACCATCGCCGCGAGGGCGAGCGGCGCGAAGAGAAGGAAACCACGCTTCATGTCTCGTACCTCCTCGTTGCTGTGTCCTTCATGGAATACGCACTCGGCTGACCGGAGCGCCAACGGCAGCCCCGCCGCCACTCCCGGCGCGAACCCGGCTGGCGAGGCGAGCGGGGGGGCCCGGGGGGGAGGCCCGCGCCCTACCCCTCGATCTCGCCCAGCGCGCGGAGCCGCTCGTAGCGGCGCTCCACGAGCTCGTCCACGGGGATCCTCGCGAGCTCGTCGAGGAGCTCCGAGACCCGGCCGCGGAGCGTCGCGACCATCTCGTCGGGGCTCCGGTGCGCGCCGCCCACGGGCTCCGGCACGACCTCGTCCACGACGCGGAACTTCAGGAGATCCCCGCTCGTGAGCCGGAGCGCGGTCGCGGCGTCGGGCGCGCGCTCGCCGTCCTTCCAGAGGATCGCGGCGCACCCCTCGGGGCTGATCACCGAGTAGTAGGCGTACTGGAGCATGAGCACGCGGTCGCCGACGCCGATCCCGAGCGCGCCCCCGGAGCCCCCCTCGCCGATCACGATGCAGATGATCGGGGTCTTCAACCTCGACATCACCATGATGTTCTCGGCGATCGCCCAGGCCTGCCCCCGCTCCTCCGCGCCGACGCCCGGGTAGGCGCCGGGCGTGTTGATGAGCGTGACGATCGGCAGCCCGAACTTCTCCGCGAGCTTCATCTTGTGGAGCGCCTTCCGGTACCCCTCCGGGTGCGCGCAGCCCCAGTTGCAGGCGATGTTCTCCTTCGTCTCCTTGCCCTTACGGTGGCCGATGAGCAGGAACCGCCGGTCGCCGATCCGCGCGAAGCCGGTCGTGATCGCGCGGTCGTCGCCGAACCGCCGGTCGCCGTGGAGCTCCAGGTACTCGTCGAGCATCCCGGCGATGTAGTCCGAGGTCTGGGGCCGCAGCGGGTGGCGGGCGATCTGGACGATGTCGTAGGGCTCGAGCCCCGCGTAGATCTCCCGCGTCATCCGCTCGAGCTTCTCCTGGAGCGGCTTCAGCTCGCCGTTCAGGTTCATGCCCGTGGACTCGGACAGACTCTTGAGCTCCCCGATCTTCAGCTCGAGCTCGACGATCGGACGCTCGAAGGGGAGCCCGATGCGGGGGGCTTCCCGCACACCCTTCTTCTCGGCCATGCTCGAAACGACGAGCGTAGCCCCGCGTTAGCCCACCCGCAAGGTCCAATGCACCCTTGCGCCCCGGCGCCCCCCCTGTTAACATCTCCCTAAGTCCATATGCAACAACGGTTTATAAGAGAATAGGCCCAGTTTATGGAGCGCATCGAGGTTCGGATCCGCAACGGCCTCGCCGACCCGGCGGGCGTGGCCGCGCTCCATGACCTCCGGCTCGCGGGCCTCGAGGCGGAGTCGGTCCGGGTGCACCAGGTCTA
>JAKLKT010000468.1 GCA_023150495.1 Planctomycetota bacterium | reverse complement strand
CGCCCCTCGCGCAGCAGCGCCTCGACGACGTCGCGGACCACGTTGGAGGGGATCGCGAAGCCGATGTTGTTCGCGAGGAGCGCCGCGCGCGTGTTCACGCCGACCACCTCGCCCGCGAGGTTGACGAGCGGGCCGCCGCTGTTGCCCGGGTTGATCGCGGCGTCCGTCTGGAGCCACGTGTTGTACTTGCCCGTCTCGTGGCCCGCGACCTCGAGCGAGTCGAGGGTGCGCTCGCGGCACGAGATGATCCCGAACGACACCGAGCGCGAGAGGGAGAGCGGCGAGCCCATCGCGACGACGAAGTCGCCCTCCTGGAGCCGGGACGAGTCGCCGAGGGTTGCGAAGACCGGCTCGCTGCCGGCGAAGGCCTCGACGGGGTCCACCTTGAGCACCGCAAGGTCGGTGTAGGGGTCGCCCGCGACGAGCTTCGCCTCGACCTCCTTCTTGCTGGCGAGCGTCACGACGAGGAGCTTCCCCTCGCCCGCGACGTGGTAGTTCGTGACGATGTGGCCCTTGCCGTCGACGAGGAATCCGCTGCCGGTCGAGACGCTCTTCTGCCTGCGCCCCAGCGCGAACCCCTCCTCCACGTTGACGATGTGGACGAGCGCCGGGAAGACCTTGTCCTTCGCGGCGAGGACGCGCGCCTCGAGCGGATCCTCCGCCCCGGCGGCGGGGGGAAGGAGGAGGAGCGCGAGGAGGGGGAGGGGGGCGAGGCGAAGCACGGTGCCGCGCACGCCGGCGGTCACTTCCGCGCGGGCGCGCCGATCAGCCGGTCGATGCGTTCGCGGAGCTCGCTCTCCCTCTTCAGCCCCACCACCGTGTCGACGGCCTTGCCGCCCTTGAAGAACACGATGGTCGGGACCGCCCGGACCCCGAACTGGCTCGGCGTCTGGGGCGCCTCGTCGATGTTCAGCTTGCCGACCTTCAGCTTGCCCTTGTAATCGGCGGCGAGCTTTTCCACGATCGGGGTGAGCGCCTTGCACGGGCCGCACCACGTCGCGAAGAAGTCGACCATCACGGGAGTCGCGGAGGAGAGGACCTCCGAGGCGAAATTCTGATCGTTCAGCGTACTCAGGCTCATGACCGACGCAGTATACCAATGGGGTCCACACACGCCGTGAACACCGTCAACCGCTTCGTTTTCGAGGCCCTTTCCCGGCACGCGGCGCGGCCGATGCAGACCGCGCGCGACCGGAC
This sequence comes from Planctomycetota bacterium, assembly GCA_023150495.1. Lineage (GTDB taxonomy): Bacteria > Planctomycetota > PLA2 > PLA2 > PLA2 > PLA2. Next base: position 1,791 of record JAKLKT010000468.1, on the reverse strand, counting down.
GTGGACCTTCGCGGAGGCCGGGGCGGCGATCCACGGAGTCGCGCGGAGGCTCCGGGAGCTGGGCGTGAAGCCGGGCGACCGCGTCGGCCTCATCGCCGAGAACTCGCCGCGCTGGCTCCACGCGTACGCGGGGATCCTCGCCGCGGGCGGCGTCGTCGTGCCGCGCGGGACCGACATCGGCGAGGAGGAGCTCGGCCACATCCTCGACCACAGCGGGTGCGAGGTCGTGTTCGCGGGCACGGAGGCGACCGCGGCCCGCATCCGCGCGGGCCGGCGCGTGCTCCGGCTCGACGGCGACGACTTCCCGGCCCCCGAAGCCCCCTCCGATTCCGACCTCAGGGAGTATGCCGGGCTGCGGGCGCCGGACGACCTCGCGGTGATCCTCTACACCTCGGGCACGACCGGCCGCCCGAAGGGCGTGATGCTCGAGCAGCGAAACATCGCGCACAACATCCGCGTGCTCCCGCCGATCGTCGGCATCGAGCCGGGCGATCTCTGGGTCTCGGTGCTCCCGTCGTGGCACACGTTCGAGCAGACGGTCGAGCTCGTCGGCGTCGCCTGCGGCTGCCGGATCGTCTACAGCGACAAGCGGCGCCTGAAGGACGACCTGCGCGAGCACCGGCCGCAGTTCTTCGCGTCGGTGCCGCGCATCTGGGAGACGATCCACAAGGGCGCCATCGACGCGATCCGGAAGCGCGGCAAGCTCGCGGCGTTCCTCTTCGACGCGTCGTGCGCGGGCTCGCGGATGTGGAGGCGGGGGAACCCGCTCGGGTGGCCGCTGCACCGGCTCGGGAGGAGGCTCTTCTACGGGAAGATCGCGGAGGCGACCGGCGGCCGGCTCAAGTACGCGATCAGCGGCGGCGGCGCGATCCCCGCGCACGTCGACGAGTTCTTCTGCAACGCGGGGATCAGGCTGCTCGTCGGCTACGGGCTCACCGAGACCGCGCCGGTCGTGGCGCTGCGCGATCCCAGGGACAACGTGATCAGCACGATCGGCCGCGCGGTGCCGGAGACGGAGATCCGGATCAGCCCGCAGGGCACGATCCAGGTGAGGGGCCCGCAGGTGATGCGCGGCTACTACAAGGACGAGGAGCTCACGCGCACGGTGCTCGACAAGGACGGCTGGTTCGAGACGGGCGACCTCGGCCGGCTGACGCCGAAGGGCGACCTCGTCTTCGTCGGCCGCGCGAAGGAGACGATCGTCCTCAGTGGCGGCGAGAACGTGGAGCCCGAGCCGATCGAGAGCGCGCTCATGAGGACGGGCCTCTTCCAGCAGGTGATGGTCGTCGGGCAGGACCGGAAGGCGCTCGGGGCGCTCGTCGTCCCCGAGGCGGGCGTCGCCGACGAGCGGATCCACGACGCGCTGAGGCGATTCACGGGGGTTCCGGGGGGCTTCCGCACGTTCGAGGCGGTGAACCGCTTCGCTCGCATCCCGCTCCTCACGCCCGAGGAGGGCCTCCTGACGCAGACGCTCAAGATGCGAAGGAACGCGATCGCCGCGCGCTACGCGAACACGATCGACGCCCTCTATGTCTGATCTTTTCCGGAATCGGCTGCCGCAAGCGGTTGCGCTGAAGCAAGTTAGGGCGTTGGGGTGCGGCACGCGTGCCGCAGGCACCTGGCTCCGCGCCTGACGTCGCCGCGGGGGGCTACGTTGGCGGCCGGGATGCGGTCGCTCCGCAGTCTTGCCGTCGCGGGCGCCGTCGCGTGCGCCGTCGCGGGAGCGCTTCTCCTCCTCGCAGGGGACGGCGGATGGTCCGCGCGCGGCTCGCCGCGGCCCGTGGCCGTCGG
>JAKLKT010000467.1 GCA_023150495.1 Planctomycetota bacterium | reverse complement strand
CGCCCCGAACCGGTCCCGGCGGCGGCGCGAGACGAGGCCGAGGCGGTGCGCCGGGCCCGCCAGCGCGAACGCCGCGGCGCCCGCCGCGAGCGTCCCCGCCGAGGCGAGGCACGCGAACTCGAAGGACGTGAGGTCCTCTCCGCCGAAGAAGAGCATCGCCCCCTGCCGCTCCGGACCGGCCACGACCGGCGGATCGTTGACGGCCCGAAGAACATACGCTACGAATCCGCGGCGGACAAAGCCGCGGCCGGAGGGCCGCGGAGGCCGGTCGCGGCCGCCCGTACGAAGCCCATGGAAGCCGCTCCGGCCCCCCGGATCGCCCCCGAACAGATCCCCCCGGACCCCGCGACGGTGCTGCGGCGCCTGTCGGGCTCGGGCTTCGACGCCTACCTCGTCGGCGGGTGCGTGCGGGACCTCCTCCTCGACCTGCACCCGAAGGACTTCGACATCGCGACGAACGCGCGGCCGCGGCAGATCAAGCGCCTCTTCCGGAACAGCCGGATCATCGGCCGCCGCTTCCGCCTCGTGCACGTGCAGTTCGGCGACAACATCCTCGAGGTCTCGACCTTCCGCGCGCCGCCCCAGCCGGACGAGGCGGACCCGATGATCCGGCAGGACAACATCTTCGGCACCGAGGAGCAGGACGCGTTCCGCCGCGACTTCACGATCAACGCGCTCTTCTACGATCTCGAGCGCGGGCGCGTGATCGACCACGTCGGCGGCCTCGAGGACCTCGCGGCGCGCCGCATGCGCGTGATCGGCGACCCCGACGTACGGCTGCGCGAGGACCCGGTGCGGATCCTCCGCGCGGCGAAGTTCGCGGGCCGCCTCGGGTTCGAGCTCACGCCCGAGCTGCGGGACGCGGCGAGGAACCACGCGAAGGACCTCGCGAAGGCGGCGCCCCCGCGCGTGCTCGAGGAGATCTACCGGCTCCTCTCGGGCCGCGGCGGCGCGCAGGCGTTCCGCATCCTCGAGGAGCTCGGCGCGCTCGCGGTGATCCTGCCGGAGCTGTCGCCGCCGCCCGAGTCGTTCTACACGGCCGTGGAGAAGCTCGGGGAGCTGAGCGGCGGCGGGCGCACGGGCGTCCCGCAGTCGCTGATGATCGCGGTGCTCCTCTCGCCGCTCGTGCTCCCGCGCCTCGCGGAGACGTCGGCGCACGACTACGAGGCGGTGGCGACCGACCTCATGCGCCCGATCATCCTCAGGATGACCGTGGCGCGGCGCGACGCGACGATCGCGCGCCACTGCCTCGCCGCGCAGATGCGGCTGCTCGAGCCTCCGGTGACGCGCCACGCGCGCCGGATCGCGTTCAACGACCTGTTCCGGGAGGTGCTCGCGCTGAGGAAGATCCTCGGCCCGGCCGCGCACGTCGAGCCCGACCCGCTCCCCGAATGGGAGGCGCTCCTCGGGCAGAGGGAAGAAGGGGGGCACGGGGGGAGGAGGAGGCGCCGCCGCCGCAGGCGCCGCCGGGGCGGGGGCGGCCCCCCGGCCCCCCCCGCATGAGGCCTCACGGCTTTCTCGCGCCTGCGCGGACGTCGATGGCCGTGCCCGGATCGCACGAATCGCGCCATGCGCGCCCTCCGGGATTGTAGACGCACCCCCTTGAGCCCCGGGTGCGCCGCCGGTAAAGACGTGGCATGCCGACGACCGCGCGCGTGCTCCTCTGCACCTGCCCGCCCGATGCCGCGGAGAGGATCGCGGGGGGGCTCCTCGAGAAGCGGCTCGTGGCGTGCGTCAACGCGCTGCCGGGCGTCGTGAGCCGCTACTGGTGGAAGGGCGCGATCCAGCGCGACGACGAGACGCTCCTCGTGATGAAGACCGAGGCCTCGCTCGTGCCGGAGGTCATCGCCGCGCTCAAGGGCCTCCACCCGTACGAGGTGCCGGAACTCCTCGCGCTGCCGGTCGAGGCGGGTGCCGAGCCCTACCTCGCGTGGGTCAGGGGCGAGACGCGCTGACGGCCCCCCGGAGCCCCCCGCATCCTCACCGCGCGGCGCGGGCGACGCGGACGCAGGAGCGGATCGTGTCGTCGAGCGCCACGCGCGGGGCGTAGCCGGTCAGGTCGAGCAGGCGGCGCACGTCGGGGCGGCGGTGCCGGATCGGCACGAATCCGGTGCCGTACTTCGGAGGCGCCGTCTCGATCCTCACGCGCGTGTCGACGAGGTCGCGCACCCTCCGCGCGAGGTCGAGGATCGTGACCGGCTCGTCCCGCCCGATGTTCGCGAGCGTGCCGGGCGCGGTCGCTCCGTCCAGCAGCCGCCACACGTACTCCGCCGCATCGCGCGCGTCGAGGAAGCAGCGCGTCTGCGAGCCGTCGCCGTGGATCGTGATCGCGGCGCCCGCGAGCGCCTGCCGCACGAACGTCGGGAGCACCGCGCCGCCGTCGGGCGACTGCCTCGCGCCGGTCACGTTGAAGAACCGTCCCACCGCGACCGGGAGCCCGTACTCGTGCGCGTACGCGAACGCGAGCGCCTCGCCCGCCGCCTTCCCGGCGGCGTAGGTGAAGCGGAGCCGGTCCGGCGCCCCGAAGCCCACGGGGTCCGACTCGGCGAGGGGCTCCCCGTCGCTGTCGCCGTAGACCTCGGACGTGCTCGCGAAGAAGACGGGCCGCCGCGCCGCCGCGGCGTGCCGCAGGACGCTTTCGGTCCCGAGGAGCCCCTGGCGCAGCGCGCCCGTGGGCCGCGAGAGCACGAGCCGGACGCCCACCCCCGCGGCGAGGTGCACGACCGCGTCGGAGCGGCGCACATGCGAGGCGACGAGCGCGTCGTCGCACACGTCGCCCACCGTCAGCTCCACGCGCGGGTCGCGCGGGAGGTTCGAGAGCTTCCCGGTCGAGAGGTTGTCGAGGACGAGCGCCCTCCCGCCTGCGGCGAGGACCCGCTCGACGACCGCGGAGCCGATGAGGCCGCAGCCGCCCGTGACGAGGATTCTCCGGGACATCGGGGGACGTTGTAGCACGGGGACGGAAATGAGACGCCACTCCCCCCGCTCC
>JAKLKT010000466.1 GCA_023150495.1 Planctomycetota bacterium | reverse complement strand
CGCTGGTCGTGCGGCAGACGCCGGGCGAGGCGATCGCGCTGCGCGGGGTCGCGGACCTGCTGCTCGCGGGCGGGGAGCGGTTCCGGATCGGGCCGGGCGAGCGGCTGCCGGCGGCGTGCGTCCGCGAGCCGTTCACGACGCCCGCGACGGCGACCGAGATGGACCTCGACTGGTATCTCGCGCTGCAGCACGGCGGCGGGTCGCTCGCGGACGTGGCCTGGGAGGAGCCGGGCCGCTCGGAGCCCTTGCGCGCGGAGCCGGGCACGTGGGTCTACCTGCGGCTTGTGCCTGCGGCGGGCGGCCGCTCTGAGGTGAGCTTCGGCGGTGCGCCGCGCGTGTTCAAGCTCGACGCCGGCAAGCCGCTGGCGTTGCGCTTCCGCCTGAGCGACCTCGGCCCCGGCCCCCGCCTCGTCGTCTCCCCCGCCCCCGCCCTCCGCGAGTCCCGGACCCTCCAGGTTAAGCGTTAACCTGCGCGGCAGGCGCAACTCCAGCCGTGGAAATGGTTTACGGAGTCCGCACCGCGGCACTGGTGCCGCACTCACGGAGCTACGGTCTGTCTGGAGAGTCGGCGGCAAAGACTGAGCGAGCCGCCGCCCAGACGAGGAGGGCCGACGAGCCGTATTGGCGGAGACATGCGGTGAGGAGGCCTGACGAAGTGTGGCGGCGGCGGAGCCAGCCGAATCCAGGACGACTCTTCGACCGACCCTAGCCGCGCCGCCCCCCCGCGGCGCCCCACCCCGACTGCGGCAGCGCTGCCGCACCTCTGGATCAACAAGTCATTGCCAGTCAACGACTTGCGCGCGTCTCGCAGGTTAAGTGTTGGGCTAGAGTCTCTCGATCACGACGGAGGGGGGGCCGAGGGGGTGGCCGGCGGGGAGGGTTTCGGCGGGGAGCAGCGGGCCGGGACTGCGCGGGGGGAGGTTGAGCATCGCGCGCAGCTTCGCCGCGAGGCCGGGGACGAACGGCTCCGCGAGCACCGACAGCGGCGGCAGGTACTGGAGCGCGCCATGGAGCGCGCTGCCGCATGCCGCGAGGTCCGTCTTCCGGAGCTTCCACGGCGCCGTCTCGTCGAGGAAGCGGTTGCCGTCCTCCGCGAGGCCCATGAACGCGTCGAGCGCGCGGCGGAACCTGAACCCCTCGATGCACTCCGCCCACTCCCGCGTGCGCGCCTCCACCTGCCCCCGCACCCCCTCCCAGTCCTTCGACGAAGGCGGCACGCGCCCGTCGAAGTACTGCCCCACGAACTTGAGCACGCGCGTCGCGAAGTTGCCGAACTGGTTCGCGAGCAGGTCCGTCTTCGCCTTGAACTCGCGGTGCAGGAAGTCCGAGTCCGCCGTCTCCGGCATCGCCGCGGTCAGGTAGAAGCGCGTGCGGTCGGCGCCGTGCTTCGACACGAACTCCTCGATGTCGATCGTCCACCCCTCGGACTTCGAGAACTTCCGCCCCTCGAGGTTGAAGAACTCGTTCGCGGGGACGTTGTCCGGGAGCACGTACTCCTCGCCCGGCCCCGGTCCCTGCCCCCCGGGCCCCCCTCCTTCCTGCCACGCGAGCATGGCCGGGAAGACGATGCAGTGGAAGGTGATGTTGTCCTTCCCGATGAAGTGGATGAGCCTCGCCCCCTCCTCGCCGCGGCGGCGGATCCAGTAGCGGCGCCAGTCCTTCCCGTGCGCCCGCGCCCACTCGATCGTCGAGGAGATGTAGCCGATCGGCGCGTCGAACCAGACGTAGAGGACCTTCCCCTCCGCGTCCGCGATCGGCCGGCCGTCGAGGTCCTTCGCCGGCAGCGGCACGCCCCACGGCAGGTCGCGCGTGATCGGCCGCGGCTCGAGCCCCTCGCCCTCGATCATCTTGTCGAAGACGAACGTCGCGACGTTGGGCTTCAGCCGCGGCCGGAGCCCGTCGAGCCACGCGCGCACGCGCGGATCCGAGGGGAACTGCGCGAGGTCGAGCTCGAACTGCCACGAGTCGCGGAGCTCGAGGAGGTCGGCCGGGTCCATCCGGCTCCGCGGGTTCCGGAGCTGCGTGGCCTCGAGCCAGGAGCCGCACTTCGGGCACTCGTCGCCGCGCGCCTCCTTGAACCCGCAGCGGTAGCACTCCCCCGTCACGTACCGGTCGGCGAGGAACCGCCCCGTCTTCGGCGAGTAGAGCTGCTTCACGTCGCGCCGCACGACGCGCCCGTTCCTGAGGAGCCGCAGGAAGAACTCCTGCGAGAGCGGGTAGTGCGGATCCCTCCGCGACGTCTGGCTGAAGTTGTCGAAGGAGATCCCGAGGAGGTCAGAGACGCGCTTCCAGACGGCGTACCCGCGATCGACGAACTCCTTGTAGGGCACGCCCTCCTTCTCGGCCGCGAGCGTGTTCGCGACGCCGTGGTCGTCGGTGCCGCAGATGTAGAGGACGTCGCTGCCGATCATCCGCTGGTAGCGGACGAAGATGTCGGCGGGGAGGTAGGCGCCGACCATGTGGCCGAAATGCGGGCTCCCGTTCGCGTAGGGCAGCGCGGAGGTGACGAGGATCGGTCGCACCGCCGGGATTGTAAGGGAGGGGCTCCGGGGAGGGTGGTCCCCGGAGCCCCCAGAGATCGGACATGCCGAGGGCATGCCCATCCGAGAGAGAGCCCGCCCGGAAGCGGGCCGCTATTTCGTGGCGAAGAAATCCTCGAGATTTCTTCCGTAGTAGGGCACGGGCGGCAGGCCTTTGTCGAAGGGCAGCCCGCCGGCCGTCCCGTCCTTGTATTGATTCCCGTACCCCGGCATTTCGTCGCGCGGCTCGGGGAATTTTGTCGGATCGTACTTGCCCCGGAGCCGCGCGCGGCGCGCGAGGGAGGCCCCGAGGGGATGGAGCAGGTAGGGGGACGCCCGCGTGGCCGCGAGATAGCCCTCGAGGTCGCCCTGGTCGCTCCGCGACTTGAGGCCGAACGCGTCGCGGATGAGCGCGGCGGTGGCGTCGCCCTTGCAGACGCGATCGAACTGGTCGTCGGTGAGCTTGTCGCGGAAG
>JAKLKT010000465.1 GCA_023150495.1 Planctomycetota bacterium | reverse complement strand
GGAGAGGCCGCTGTGGGGGAGCCCGAGGGCGCGGAGGATCGCCATGACATCCACCTCGACGACGTGCGGCGCGCCCTCGCCCCGCAGGAGCGGCAGCGCGGCGAGGAAGAGCGGCAGGCGGCGCCGGTCGAGCGCGGGGATGGACTCGTGCGGGACGCGCAGCGGCTGGCGCTCGCCGCGGGTGGCCGCCGCCGCGAACGCGCGTGCGCGGCGGAAGAGCCGTTCGGGGGGCCCGTCGAAGTCGAGCGAGCGGGCGATGCCGAGGAAGTCCAGGAAGACCCGCGGCAGCGAGCACGGTGCCGCGAGCCCGCAGGGCGATGCGACGGGCGGCGGCGTCTCCGCCTCGTCGAGGCGATCGACATGGAGGCGCGAGGGCTCGAGCATGCCCGAAGCGGCCCACCACCGCGCCGCGGAGCGCGGCCGCGAGGGCGGGAGGTACGGAGCGAGCCCGAGGACCGCGGCCACCGGCCCACTGTACATAGGGCAGGAAGAACGCGACCCCCTCGGCGCGACCGTCGCCCGGCCGCCGCCGGGCACGACCAGGGGAGCCGGCTCGCGCAGGTCCCGCCCGCCTCCCGTCGCAGCCAGCGCCGGACGGATCCACCCGCTCTGCCGACGAAAAAACCGGCGCCGCACGGTGGCGGCGCCGGTTGCGTTCGTTCGTCGCGATCAGAGGATGAAGAGCAGCTCGTCCAGGTCCGGGACGGAAGCGCGGTAGTTGTAGTTCTGCGAGATCCGCGCCAGGGGCGACAGCTCGCGCAGCTCGCCGATCATGCCGAGACCGACGGCCGCCATCGCGCGGGTCGCCGTGTTCTGCGACGTGTCGTCGAGGATGGCCACGAGCGGAGCGATCGCGGTGTGGTCGCCGATCGTGCCGATGGCCGTGATCAGCTGGCCCTGGACCGCGAAGGACTGCGCGCCCTTGAGCATCTCGAGGAGGTCCTTCACGACGTCGGCGTCGCGGAGGAGGCCGAGGCCCGTCGCCGCATCGCGGCGGAGGTCCGGGCTCTTGCGCTCGGCAAGCGCGATCTTGAGCGCATCCTTGACCGACTGGCTGGCATCGCCCATGAGGCCGAGCGCCACGCAGCAGAAGCCGCGGAGCGTCGGGTCGCCGTTGCTCGACGCGAGGGTCACGAGCTCCTCGGTCGCCGCGGTGTCGCGGACGAGGCCTCGGGAGAGCATGAAGGCCGCCTTCGTGTCCGCGTCCTTGAACTTGTCGGAGCACTTGGCGAGCTTCTCGACGACCTTCTTCCGGAGGCCGCCGTCCATCTTCTCGGACTTGCCCTCGGCGGCGTCGCGGTCGTTGTAGAAGACGCGCGTCGCGATGCCGAGCGCCGCGAAGGGACGCTGGCCGTACTGGCCGTTCTCCGCGAGGTCGATGAGGTGGGTCAGCGCCTTCTCGGTGCCGATCTGCGAGAGCGCGACGATGGCGAAGTTCTCGCCGCTCGCGTCGCCGCCCGAGTTGTTGAGGTACTTGAGGAGGCCTGCCACCGCGGCGTCACGGTTCTTCGCGTCCGCCTCGACCGCCCCGAGGCCGCCGATGGCGATCGCCGCCGTGCGCTTCACGATGCGACCGTGCTTGCGCGAGTCGAGGACGGAGAGGAGCGTCGGGAGCGCCTTCGGGTCGCCGATCTTCATCAGCGCGTAGCCGATGAAGGAGCGGATCCGGTCGGAGCCCGCGTCGCGGCCGAAGAGGTTGCCCGACTTGAGGCCCTCCTCGAGGTCCGTGCGGATCGCCTGCGTCTCGGGGCAATTCCCGATGAGGCCGAGGCCGCAGAGGATGCCCGCCGGGATGTTGTCGTCCGAGTAGCTCTTCTTGAGCAGCTCGACGAGCGGCCGGACCGAGGCGGCGTCGCGCTGGAGGCCGAGGCACACGGCCGCCCACGCGCGCTCGCGCGTGCGGAGCTTGTCGTCCTCGATCACCGCGAGGCAGATCCGGCGGATCTGGTCGCGGGTCGCGTCGTCGACGTTCGGCAGGAGGCCGAGCGCCAGAACGGCCGACTCCGTGGCCTGGCCGCCGAACTTGACCGCCTGGCCCTTGTCGTTCTTGAAGCGGTTCCAGATCGCGTCCTCGAACATCGGGATGTACTTGGCGGTCCCGATCTTGCCGAGCGCCACGATCGCGCCGCCGTGCACGTCCTCGTGGTCATCCGGGCGGTTGATCGTCGCGATCAGCGCCGGGATGATCGTCCGCATGACCGCGTGCTCCGTCGGACGGGTCGCGTTCTTGCGGTTCTCCTCGTCCTTCTTCGACGAGAAGAAGATCGGCGAGGACGACGACGTGCGAGCCGAGTAGATGTGGCTCTTGAGGTTCAGGATGTCGTCGCTGTTGTAGCCCCACCAGAAGCGCCACGACTCGAACGTCAGGCTCTTCGTCGTGGACTTCTTCGTCGGGCCCTGCGTCGGGCCGACGGGCGACGGCTGCGGGTCGCCGCTCGGGGTCTCGTGCCCCTGGTCCGGCGGAGTCTCGGGTGCGGGCGCCGGGCCGCTCGGCGTCGTCGGACCGCCCGGGTCACCGGGGTCGGACGGCGGGGGAGGCGGGGGCTCGGGGTCGCTCGGCTCGCGCAGTCCCGGCGGTACGCCGCCGTTGGGACCGCGGAACGAGCCGCCGTGCGCGTCGGCGTTGTCAGCCACATAGCTGAGGACGCCGAGCACGACGGCGAGGAAGAGGATTCGGTTCATCGACTCGTCTCCGTTGGACCTAGGGGGACTTTCTTTGCCACTGGGAGGACTCCCTCCCGAAGGCACGTTAGGCAAAGGCCATACCGCTCGGGATACAGCCCCGACCGGCAGGCCAGGGGGGGCCGCAGCCCTGCCCCGGACGCTCTAAGTATAGTCGTAATAACGGTTTGTCGCATCGGTCGCCTCCGCGGCGAGGTTCCCCGCGGGGGTTACGCACGGGTAACGTGTTTACCCTCCGGTTCCGACCGGACGCTCGATCCAGACCGGCGCGGTCCAGGCCGAGTCCTGGTCGCCTTCCTGCAGCACGTGGACGAGGAGATA
>JAKLKT010000464.1 GCA_023150495.1 Planctomycetota bacterium | reverse complement strand
GACGGCGACCGTCGCGACGAGGCACGTGCCCGCGTCGAGAAGGAGGACGCCGGGGGCTCCGGGGACGAGGTGGAGCGCGCCCGCGGCGCCCGCGACGCGGTCGAGGCCGCACGCCTCCGGCGGGTCGTACTCCACGCGCACCGGCGGGGGCAGGTCCTCGCCGACGACGAGCACGCTCCGCGCGCGGCGGATCGCCGCAAGCGCGGGCGGGTTCACCGAGACGGCGGCGACGACGTCCGCGGCAGGCAAGGTCGCGGGATCGACGGCCAAGGGGACCCTCCCCCGCGCCCCCACCCGTCCCCCCTCGAAGACGGCGTACTTGACCGAGCCGTTGCCGACGTCGAGGGCGAGCAGCGTCACCGCCTGAGGCCCTTGGCCGCCCGGCGCGTCGCGGGATCGCGCGTGTCGTAGACCTTCGTGATCTCGCGGCCGGCACGGCGCAGCTTCACCGTGATCAGGTTGACCTTGCTCTTCAGCTGCTTCTTGACGACGTCCACCGCCTCGGACTGGTTCGTGACCGGGGCGCCGTTGATGCTGATGATGACGTCGTCCTTCCGGATCCCGAACTGGTTCGCGACCGAGGCGTTCGCGATGCCGACCACGCGGATGCCCGAGACGTCGCGGTCGCGGTAGGTCTCCGTCCGCGTCTCCTCGAGGATCTTCTCGTAGTTCCGCTCGAGGTAGTCGACCGTGTCCGCCGTCGGCAGGAGGACGCCTTCCTCCTCGTCGAAGAAGGACCCGGTCGGCACCTCCTGCTTCGCGGTCACGGGCTCGGGAGGCGGCTGCGGCGCGACAGGAACCGGCTGCACCTGCTCCGGCTCCGCCGGCTTGTCCGGGCCCCTCGAGGTGACGCGCGGCCCGACGTACATCTTGTCCGTGGAGACGCCCGACGGCCCCGTCGCCGCGGGCTCCGCGGGCTTCGCCTGCTCCTTCACGGGCTCCTCGAGCTTCCAGTGGACCTTCTGGATGTCGGTCCCGTCGCACTTCATGTCGAAGAGGAAGTAGGTGAAGCCCGGGTTCTCCTGGTCGCGCTCGCACCCGACGAACTGGTAGGCGAGCGGCGTCCCGCGGTTCGGACCCTCGGGCCGCTCGACGAGCGCCTCGCCGAGGCGGATCGTGCGGACGTCGCCCGCCTCCGGCGACGGCTTCATCTTCCACTTGAAGTTGATCGCGGGCGCGAAGCCGCCCTCCTCGTACGGGGGGTAGATGACGATCGCGCCGATGATCTCGCCGAGCCTCTGGAGCTCCTTCTCGATGTCCGGCTTCGGCTCCTCCCTCTTCACGGGCTCCTCGGGGGGCCGCTCCTTCTGGAAGCGCCCGAGCGCGAGCGAGAGGTCCTTCGTGTCGGCCCAGCGGCCGCCGAACGTCTTTATGGGGGGCGAGAAGTCGGGCACGCCCCAGGCGGCGCCCATCTCCCGCGTGTGGCCCCAGAAGAGGAGGGCGGAGCCCAGGATGACGATCACGGCGCCGACCTTGGCCAGGGTGAGGATGGTCTTCCAGAGCGCGACCGACATGAGGCCCTCCTATCTTACGACCGGATGCCCCATTGGACGACCGGGATCCGCCCGGGATTCCAGGGTGTGGGGGCCCGGGGGAGAGGGGATGGATGCCGCGCAGCTCGAGCTTCAGCTCGTCGGGATTGTCGGCGGCCGAGAGGGCGTCCTCGTAGCTGATGAGGCCGTCCTTGTAGATCTGCACGATCGACTGGTGGAAGGTCTGCGTGCCGTAGTAGTGCTTGCCCTCGTAGATCGCCTTGTGCAGCTCGAGCGTCTTCCCCTCGCAGAGGAGGTCGCGGATCGTCGGGGTCGCGAGCATGATCTCGACCGCGGGGACGCGCGACTGGTCGTTCTTCCTCGGCAGCAGGCGCTGGGAGACGACCCCCTCGAGCACCTGCGAGAGCTGCATCCGCACCTCCTCGTGCTGGTGCGGCGGGAAGAACCCGAGGATGCGCTCCACCGTCTGCACGGCGTTGATCGTGTGGAGCGTCGACATCACGAGGTGGCCGGTCTCGGCGGCGGAGAGCGCCGCCGCGACCGTCTCCTGGTCGCGCATCTCGCCGACCACGAGCACGTCGGGCGTCTGGCGGACCACGTGCCGCAGCGCGGTCCCGTAGTCGTTCGTGTCGAACCCGATCTCGCGCTGGTTCACCACCGACTTCCGGTCCACGAACACGTACTCGATCGGGTCCTCGACCGTGATGATGTGGCGCGCGAAGTGGTGGTTGATGTGGTTGATCATCGTCGCGATCGTCGTGCTCTTCCCGGCGCCGGTCGTGCCGGTGACGAGGACGAGGCCGCGCTGGAGCGCGCAGAGCTGCTCGAGCTGCTTGGCCGGCAGGGCGAGGTCCTTCATCGTCGGCACGACCTCGTTGATGTGCCGGAAGACGAGGCAGAGCCGGCCCTGCTGGCGGAAGACGTTCGCGCGGAAGCGGCCGACGCCCGGGACCTCGTAGGAGCAGTCCACCTCGCCGTCACGCTCGAAGCGGGGCTTCAGCTTGTCCGGGACGACCTCCTCCGCCATGGTCTGGGCGAAGGCGTCCGGGACCTTGGTCTCCGAGACGAACTTGATCTTGCCCTGGATGCGCATGGCGGGCCAGCCGTTCGCCTTGATGATCAGGTCGCTCCCCTTCTCCTTGACGAGGATGCGGAAGAGCTCGCGCGTGTCCATGCCCGTTCCCGTGGCCTTTCCCGATGCCTTGGCCGGCGGGAAGGGGTCGGCCCGCCCCGCTAGAGACGCTCGACGATCGCCTGGACGAGCCGGGGTAGGCCATCCCCGGACACGCCGGAGACAGGCACCACCTCCCTATCGACTGCTGCGGAAAGCTCCTTAAGGAGCTCCCCCGGGGGGCCTATGTCGATCTTGTTCGCCACGACGATCTCGGGCCGCTCCGCGAGGCCGTGGCCGTAGGCAAGGAGCTCCGCCCGGACCTGCCGGTACGCCCCCGCCGGATCCCCTCCGAAGAGGTCCACGACGTGGACGAGCACCCGCGTGCGCTCGATGTGGCGGAGGAACTCGTGGCCGAGGCCATGCCCCCTCGAGGCGCCCTCGATGAGGCCCGGGAGGTCCGCCAGGGTGAACGAGCGGTACCCGGGCGCCGAGACGATCCCGAGGTAGGGCGTGAGCGTCGTGAACGGGTAGGCCGCGATCTTCGGCCGGGCGCGCGTGAGCCGCGAGAGGAGCGTCGATTTCCCGGCGTTCGGGAGCCCGACGAGCCCCGCGTCCGCGAGGAGCTTCAGCTCGAGCGAGAGCCAGCGCTCCTCCCCCGGAGCCCCCTTCGTCCGGATCCGCGGCGCCTGGTTCTGGCTGTTCTTGAAGTGCGCGTTGCCGAAGCCGCCCTTGCCCCCCTGCGCGACGACCACCGTCGCATCCGGCGCGTCGAGGTCCCGGAGGAGGAGCCCGGTCCCGCGCTCGCGCACGATCGTGCCGACCGGCACCTCGACCTCGAGGTCCTCGCCGGTGGCGCCCGTGCGGTTCGAGCCCTCCCCCGACGCTCCGTTCTCCGCCCGGAAGTGGATCTGGTCGGGCATGTCGGAGAATGTCGCGAGCTGGTGCGACGCGCGCAGGAGGACCGAGCCGCCGTCACCGCCGTCGCCGCCCGCCGGGCCGCCCTTCGGGACGAACTTCTCGCGCCGGAACGCGACGATTCCGTCGCCGCCCTTCCCGCCGCGGACGCAGATCGTGTGCTCGTCCTTGAACACGGCGCGGGCCCCGCCCGCCGGAGCCTACTCCGGCTGGATGTCCACGCGGCGGTTGGCGTGGAACTTCACGCGGCCCTGCTTCAGCGCGAAGAGCGTGTAGTCGCTCCCCACGCCGACGTTCCGGCCGGGCAGGAACTTGGTGCCGCACTGCCGCACGAGGATCGAGCCGGCCGTCACGAGCTCGCCGCCGAACGCCTTCACGCCGCGCCGCTGCGCGTTGGAGTCGCGGCCGTTCCGGGTAGCGCCCTGTCCCTTCTTGTGTGCCATGGCTACGCCTCGATGGATTCGATCCGCACGCGGGTGAAGTGCTGGCGGTGGCCGATCTTCCGGCGGTAGTTCTTCCGCCGCCGGTACTTGCGGAAGACGATCTTCCTGCCCTTGACCTCGCCGAGGACGGTCGCCGTGACCTTCGCGCCGTCGAGGGTCGGGGTCCCGACCTTCGCGCCCGAGCCGTCACGCACCATGAGCACGCGGTCGAAGGTGATCGTGCCCTGCCCCTCGCCGCCCTTCAGGTCCACGTCGATGAGGTCGCCCTTGCGAACCGTGTACTGGCGCCCCTGGTCGTCGATGATCGCGTACATGGGAAGAGCCCTAGAACATAAGCGCTTTGGGGCCCTTGTCAAACCGCCGGGGGGAGGCCGAGGGGGCGCGGGGGCCGGTGGGGCGCGGCGCCGCCCGCCCCCGGAGCCCCCTACCCTCCCGTCTCGACGGCCCAGCCGTCCGGAGGGAGCGCGGGATCGGCCTCCACGGCGATCTTCCTGCCGGTCTCCTCCCCGAGGGCCTCGAGGAGCCCCGTCCGGGTCCGCGCCAGCGCCTCCGCGACCTCGGGGCTCACCCGGGCGCGGATCCCCGCCCTCCCCCGCCGGGCGGCCTTGGCGCGGAGCTCCCGGAAGACGCGGAGCGCCACGTCCTCGGGGTGG
>JAKLKT010000463.1 GCA_023150495.1 Planctomycetota bacterium | reverse complement strand
ACGGGCATTTCGAGAGCGACGTCACGACGAGGTCCTGGAGCCTCCTCGCGCGCGCCGTGCTCGCGCCGTTGGCGAGGATCGAGAACACGTACCGGCCGCCGTCGCGACCGGTGACGTACCCGCTGAGCGCGCTCACTCCCTTGATCGTCCCGGTCTTCGCGCGCACGCGCCCGCCGAGTTCCCGGTACCGCTTCCCGAGCGTCCCCTCGCCGCCGGACGCGAGCCCCTCGACGAAGATCGGCTCGTCGCGCATCGCCTGCAGCGCCTCGTAGACCGTCCGCGCGGTCACGCGGTTCTCCTTCGACAGCCCGGAGCCGTCGCGCGCGTCGAGCCCGTCCGTCGGCACGCCGATCGACGCGAGCGCCGCCGCGAGCGCCTCGGCGCCGGACGCGAAGGACCCCTCGCCGAGCCGCTTGAAGACGCACTCCGCGTAGAGGTTCTGGCTGTTCGTGAGCATCACCTTGAGGGTGCGTGCGAGGTCGCTCCGGTAGGCGAGGATCTCGCGCGCCCCGTCGAGCTTCCCCTCGCGGACGGCGCCGTCGACGCGGACTCCCTCGGCCGCGAGCGCCGCCCGGAACGCCTCGCCGAAGAAGCGGACGGGGTCGCGCACCGTCACGTTCGCCTCGACGCCCGCGCTCGCGAGCACCACCTGCCCGCGCACCTCGAAGTCGGATTCCTGCGCGCGGCCGATGTGGACGACCTGCTTCCCGCCGCGCACGGTCTCGCACCGGTTCGCGAACTGCGGGGCGAGCAGGTTCGGCTGCACCAGCAGACGCGATGGGGCTCCGGGGAAGGGGCCCGGGAGCACGGTGACGTCCCAGCAGGAGTCGTTGTAGACGAGCGCCGCGACCGGCGCGCAGTACCACCGGTCGAGCTGGTCCGTCGGCCACTCGGGATGGACGTACTGCCCGTCGAAGCGCGAGGCGTCGAGGACGAGGTCCCGGACGCGCTGCACGCCCTTCGCCCGGACGTCGCGCGCCATCGCGCGGAGCACCTTCGTCGGGTCGCCGCCGAAGAAGCGGCCGGAGAGGTTCGGGTCCCCCTCCCCCGCGACCATGAGGTCTCCCCCCACCCCGACGGAGATCCTCGTCTCGAAGCTGAAGTCCCTCCCGAGCTTCGCGATCGCGGCGGCGCCGACGAGGATCTTCTGGTTGCTCGCGGGCGCCCGCGGCTCGTCCGCGTTGACCGAGAGCAGCGCATCGCCGCCCGCGCGTCCCGCGACGAGCCCGAGCCCGCGGGTCTCGACGCCCGAGGCGGCCAGCGCGTGGCGGAGCTCGTTCGACGGCTCCTGCGCGACGACGAGGAGGACGAGAAGGACGGCGTTCACCGGAAGAAGCTCACCTGGTCGTTCGCCATCGTCAGCATGGAGAGGTCCTTCGTCTCGTAGGGCTGGCCGCGCACCTGGCGGAAGAGCTTCACCTCCCGCCCGTGCACGAGCAGGTTGTCCTCGGCCTCGGGCAGCCACTTGACGGTCACCTCGTCCGCCTCCACGCGAAGCCCCTTGATGACGACGACCGCGCTGCCGCGGGCGACCTCCTTGCCGGCCTCCTTCTCCTCGACACGGATCCCCTCGACCTTCGCCATCCTCCGCCACCGGACCGACAGGATCACCTCGGCCGTGCGCGCCTGCAGGAGCGTCTCCATCGCGAGGGCGGCCGCGTCCGGACCTTCCGGCTCCTTCGGCTCCTTCGGCGCGGATCCGCAGCCGAGGAGGACAGGCACGAGCAGGAGGAGGGCCACGCCGCGCAGCGGTCGGTTACCTCTTGCCCGCCATGCCCTTCGGCGGCTGCGCGGGGACGGGGCCGGGCGCGTCCTGGTCCTGGCCTGGCGCGCCGCCCTTGAACTCCTCGTCGAAGGCCTTCACGACGGCCGCGCGCTCGGAGGGCTCCACCGGCTTCCCGCGCCGCTCCACCGGGCGGAACTCCTTGCCCCAGTACTTCACGAGGAAGTCGTAGGACGCCGCCCAGGCGCCCCACGGGACGTCGTCGTCGAGAAGCACGTTCGCCGCGTGGTCGATCATCGGCGCCGAGGTCCGGTCGGGCTTCACCTTGACGATCGCCTGGCCGAGCTGCGCGAACGACTTCGCGAGGAGGCCCGCCCCCGCTTCGGAGTGGAAGTACCTGTTCCAGAAGAGGCGCACCTGGCGGATCTGCTCGGGGGTGTAGGGCTCGATGCCGCCGCCGAGCGGGCTCCGCTGCTCGCAGAGCGTCGAGAGCTGGCCGTCCGCCTCGCGCACGACGGCGCCCGAGTCGTCCTGCAGCGTGTAGTAGATCGCGGGGATCGCGAGCTGCCCGGTGAGCGCGGCGATCGTCCGTATGCCCTCCGCGCGGATCTCCGGCGTCCGGCCCTCGGGGTGGACGAAGTGGACGAGGACGGCCATCAGCCGCGGCGACGGCGGCATGCCGTTCCGGAGCGCGCGGAGCTGCGTCACCACGAGCTCCGGCGGGCCGGCGAGGAGGACGCGGAAGCACTCGTCCCACGCGACCTTGACGAGCGGCCGCAGCTCGACGACGTCGATCGCGTCGCTCAGGATGAACCCCCAGAGCCCGCGGAGGATCGCGAGCCGCTCCTCGACGCTCAGCCCCTCGTTGTGGAGCCTCGCGATCCCGTCCTCGATCTCCCACTTCACGAAGGCGCTCTTGCCCATCGTGTCGAGGTCCTTCATGCGACCCGAGATCCGGGCACGCTCCTCCGCGCGGAGGTTCTCGCACTTGAGGAGCCGCTCGACGGTGCGCTTCACTCCGTCGACGTCGCCCTTCGCCTGGTAGACCTGGCGCAGGTACATGAGGAGCCTCAGCTGGAGATCCGGCTTCATGTCGCCGGCCGCGTGGAGGGTCTCGAGGTAGTCGATGGCATCGTCGATGCGCCCGAGGTTCAGCAGGACCTCCGCCCGGAACATCCGCAGGACCTGGTTGTCGGGCTCGAGCGTCTTGACCGCGTCGGCGGCGGCCAGCGCCTGCCTCGCGTAGCGGTCCTTCTCCTTCTCGTCGAAGGTCTTCTTGAAGAGGCCCAGAT
>JAKLKT010000462.1:3125-4644 GCA_023150495.1 Planctomycetota bacterium | reverse complement strand
CACGCTCTGGAACATCCTCCCGATGATCCTCGTCGGGCTCACGGGCGTGCTCGCGGGCGGCTGCCCGGTGCGCCAGATGGTGATGGCGGGCGAGGGGAACGGCGACGCCCTCGTCACGGTCGCCGGGATCGCGGCGGGCGCCGCGATCGCGCACAACATGGGCATGGTGTCGTCGCCGGACGGCCCGACGGAGGCCGGCAAGTGGGCCACGGGCATCGGCATCCTGCTCGCGGTCGCCTACGCGGTGGCGATGACCGCGAGGCGCCGCGCCTGACGCCGGCGCGAAAGCGTGGAGAATGGCGCCCATGCCCAAGGCAGCATCCCTTGCCGCGCTCCTGGCGACGGTCCTCGCCGCGGCCTGCGCGGCCCCCGGAGCCCCCCGCGATCCCGACGAGAGCAAGGAGGGCATCGAGAGGGTGAAGGAGCGGAAACCCTTCCTCCCGATGCTCTCCGACGCCGATGCCCGGAAGGCGATGGGCGGGTTCCCCGGCAAGCGCGCGCCGAACCTCGCGCGGGTCGCGGCGCACATGCCGAACACGTTCGCGGCGGAGATGGCGGCCTGGGGCGCGCTCGGGCAGGAGGGGACGATCGACCGACGCCTCCTCTCCGAGGTCTTCTACGTCGTCTCGAGCGCGAACGACTGCTTCTACTGAATGGGCCACGTCGTCATGACGTCCGAGTTGGCGGGCGTCGCCGAGCATCAGGTCCTGTGCATCGAGGAGACGACCGATCCGAAGCGCCAGGCGATCTTCGCCTTCGCGCGGAAGGTCTCTCGCGAGCCCGCGTCGATCACGCAGGAGGACGTGGACTCGCTGCGGCCGTACCTGAAGGACGCGCAGATCGTCGAGCTCGTGTTCGCGGTCTGCCGCTACAACACGATGAACCGGCTCGCGGACGCCTTCGGCGCGCCGCTCGAGAAGGAGAACGTCTTCGCGCCGCCGCCGAAGGGGAAGGGAGGGGCGGGGGGAACCCCGAAGGCCGCCGGCGCGCACGCGGCGAAGAGCGCACGGGCCATCCACGCCGTCGTCGAGGATGTGGCCGGGGACCGCGTCTCCATCGCCGCAGGCTCCGCCGACGGCGTGCGATTCGGCGATGTCTTCCGGATCACGCGCGGTGCCGCGGAGGTCGGCCGGGCGGTGATCTTCGCCGTCGAGGAGAAGCGCGCGCGGGGCCTCCTCGACGCGCAGAACCCGGGCCCGGGAGCGCCGCCGCAGCCCGGGGACAGCGCGACCGCCGCCGCCGACTGACGGCACGTCGAAACGCGCCAATCGCGCCGTGACACCGGGCGGCGACACCGTCGCGGATCCGCGTGGCAAGGCACGTCCCGCGCGCCAACCTCTCGCGCCATCGCGCCACCGTCCGGCTGCGGCGATGTCGCGGAGGCCCGGACCGTGCCCGGCCCCGGGCGGAAGCATGCCCCGCGATCCGCGGAACCCCGCGGCGCCCTCCGGCGTCATTTGGCTCGTGGCACGTCGACTGCGCGGAGCGGCCGTTGCGGGTGCCGTCGCGCTCGTCGCGG
>JAKLKT010000462.1:0-3020 GCA_023150495.1 Planctomycetota bacterium | reverse complement strand
GTCGCGGCGGCCGCACTCTGGACGGGATCGACGCCGCCCGACGGCGCGACTCCTCCCCCCGCGCCCCCCTCCACCCGCCTGCCGCCCGGGTGCGCGGCCCGGCGGACCGTGGACCCGAGCGGATTCACGACGGTCACGCAGGCGCTCCCTCCGTGGGATCCCGGAGCCTCGCTTGCGGAGATCGCGAGAAACCTCGACGGGGTGGGGTTCCGGCTGATCGACCTCCTCGGCCTCGACCACCCGCCGCCCGGCGGGGAACCGGACGGGGAGTGGGTCCTCGGCCAGCTCGTGAAGGCATCCCTCCTCAACTACGAGGGGGAGGTCGCGCGCGCCGACGACCTGCTTGCCACGCTGCGCTCGGCGACGGAGCGCCGGGAGGGCCTCGCGCGGGAGTGGCTCGCGACGATCGCCTACGTCCAGGGAGTGACGTCGCTGCGGCGCGGCGAGGTCGAGAACTGCCTCCAGTGCCTCGGCGCGAGCGCGTGCATCCTGCCGATCGACCCGGCGGCCGTGCACACGCACCCGGCCGGCTCGCGCGCGGCCGTCGAGCGGTTCACCGAGATCCTCGAGGCGGAGCTCCGCGACGGGCTGCCCGACGACCTCGAGGTGCGGTGGCTCCTCAACCTCGCGCACATGACGCTCGGCGAGTGGCCGGACCGCGTCGACCCGAGGTTCCGGCTCCCTCTCGACAGGTTCCTCGCGGCGGAGGAGCCCTCGGTCCCGCGCTTCGACGACGTGAGCAGGATCGTCGGGCTCGACCGGATGAACGAGGCCGGCGGCGCGATCCTCGAGGATCTCGACGGCGACGGGCTCCTCGATGCCGTCCTGTCGACGTACGAGGCGTCCGAGAGCCTCGCGGTCTACCGCAACCGCGGCGACGGCACGTTCGAGGACATGACCGCCGCCGCCGGCGTGGCCGACCAGAAGGGCGCCCTCAACTGCGTGCAGACGGACTTCGACAACGACGGGCGCCCCGACATCCTCGTCGTGCGCGGCGCATGGCTCCCCCACCCCATGCGCCCCTCCCTGCTCAGGAACCGCGGCGACGGCACGTTCGAGGACGTGACGCGCGCGGCCGGCCTCGCGGAGCCCCTCAACTCGAACAGCGCGTCGTGGGCGGACTACGACAACGACGGGCTCCTCGACGTCTTCGTCTGCTGCGAGCGCCAGCCCAACAGGCTCTACCGAAACCGGGGCGACGGGACGTTCGTCGACATGGCGTACCGCGCGGGCGTCGCCGGGAACGACACGATGGTCAAGGGCGCGGCATGGCTCGACTACGACAACGACGGGTGGCAGGACCTCTTCGTCAACGTGCTCGCCGGCCGCGCGCGGCTCTACCGCAACGAGCGCAACGGGACGTTCCGCGAGGTGACGAGGGAGATGGGGATCGACGGCCCCGGGTTCGGGTTCTCCTGCTGGGCCTTCGACTTCGACAACGACGGGTGGCTCGACATCTTCGCCACGTGCTACCAGCGCACGACGGCCGAGATCGTGAAGGGGCTCCTGGGCGAGCCGCACGGGATGGACCGGTGCCGCCTCTACCGGAATCTCGAGGGCAAGGGCTTCCGGGACATGGCGAGGGAGGCGGGCCTCGGCGGCGTCTACGGGACGATGGGCAGCAACTTCGGCGACATCGACGGCGACGGGCTCCTCGACATCTATCTCGGGACCGGCGAGCCGAGCCTCGCGTCGCTCGTGCCGAACCGGATGTTCCGGAACCTGGGCGGCGGGCGTTTCGCGGACGTCAGCTCGGCGACCCGGACGGGACACCTCCAGAAGGGCCACGGGGTGTCGTTCGGCGACTGGGACCGCGACGGGGACCAGGACATCCTCGTCGAGCTCGGCGGCTCCGTCCCCGGCGACCGGTACCACACCGTGCTGTTCCAGAACCCGGGCAACCCGGGCGCCGCCCACGCGTGGATCACCCTGAAGCTCGTCGGAGTGCGGACGAACCGCGCCGCGATCGGTGCGAGGATCAAGGTCGTGACCGAAGGCGATCCTCCCCTGGCGATCCACCGCCACGTCTCCACCGGCAGCAGCTTCGGAGCGAACCCGCTCGAGCAGACGATCGGGCTCGGCCGGGCGCGCCGGATCGCGCTTCTCGAGATCCGCTGGCCGACGAGCGGCACGACGCAGGTGTTCCGCGACGTCCCGGTCGGCGGGATGATCGAGGTCACCGAGTCCAGGGATTCCTGGCGATCGGTCGCTACGTCGAGGATCGAGCTGCCGCGCTGAGCCTCGAGGCGCCCGAAACTCAGACGGCCCGTCGCGACGACGCGGGGGCCGGGGCGCGCCGGCGGCGGCCCGGCGCGGGGCCATGGACGGTCCCCGGAGCCCCTTCGAATCAGCCCGCGAGCGGCATCACCGTGCCGGGGTATGGCGCGCGCGGGCGCGCCGCCTCGTCGCACGAGCCGAGTTCCTTCACGGCGTCGGCCTCCTGCGGGTAGGCGAGGAACGCGCGGTCGAGCCCGAGGGAGCGGGCGAGCCTGCCGACGAACCTCGACGGTGCGCTCACGACGAGCTTCCCGCCCCGCTTGCGCGCCCGCCGCTGGGCGCGGACCAGCGATTCGAGCACGCCGACCGTCGCGAACCGCACGCCGGCGAGGTTGAGAACGACGCGGTTGGGCTTCCCGGAGGCCGCCGCATCGATGCGCGCGGCCACCATCGGGACGTCCGTCGCGTCAAGCTCGCCCGACAACCTCAGGATGCGCACATCCTCGGAGATTTCCTCTTCGATCCGCATAGGGGCATTCCTTTTGAGGTGCGCGCCGGGGGAGCCGGCCCGAGCGGCCACACTCCTTAGTACGCACGAGGCACGCCGCTGAGCCAACATGTTCGGGCAGAAAAACGGCGTAGCCGGCCCGACCGCCGGGCGGCCGAACGCTCGATCGGCTGCGCGCCACACGGGCGAGCCGGCCTGTCGCGCGGGACCGAGCGCGAGGAGGAGCGGCGCATCGAACGGCGCCGCGCGCGGCGACGCGCGACCGGGGCGCGAGTGGCGTGGTGCTCCTCGCGCT
>JAKLKT010000461.1 GCA_023150495.1 Planctomycetota bacterium | reverse complement strand
GCGGAGAAGGGGTTCCGGAAGGCGCTGCAGCTCCACGACACGCTCGCGGATCCGCTGGAGCCGAGGCTCCTGTGGGTGACGATCGACGGCCTCGCGATCGCGCTCCACGCGCAGGGGAAGCGGCCGGAGGCGGTGAAGCTGTTCGATCGCGCGATCATCGCGGCCGCGGCGTGCGACAGCGGGGCGAAGGAGGCGGAGGCCCAGTCGCGCTACAACCGCGCCTGCGCCTTCGCGATGATGAAGAAGTACCACGAGGCGCTGGACTCGCTCAGCGCGGCCATCGATCTCGACTCGAAGTACGCGACGACCGCGCTGGCCGACGAGGATCTCGCCGAGGCGCGCAAGCTGAAGGAGTTCCAGGATCTGCTCGCGGCGAGGAAGACGGTGGCGCTTGCGTTCGACGCCGTGCTCGTGAAACCGGAGGAGCTGCCGAAGAACGTCCGGGCCATCGAGGGGATGCACACGAACGAGCCCCACCCGCAGGCGTTCTACGAGACGCCGAGCGCGGAGGGGTTCGCGAAGATCCTCCCGCCGCAGCTCCGGACGATGCTCCCGAAGGAGTACCTGGAGTCCTTCCCGGTCCCGAAGCGGAAGGAGTTCCAGTCCTTCGTCGCCGAGGGCGGGAAGGAGGGGACCGTCTTCGTCTTCGAGTACGAAACCGACGACCTCGCGCTCGTGACGTCGTTCCTCGAGTCGGTCCTCTGGGGCCGGGACGGGCCCTCCGAGGACCACCCCGAGGAGATCATGGCCCACGGGCGGGTCCTCTGGGTCATCTCCTTCCAGCGCGGCGACCCCGCCAGCGAGTGGTACAAGGAGCGGCTCCGGAAGAAGCTGCGCGTCCCCGCGCAGCGCGTGCGCCCCGAGCTCGACCCGCTCGGCGCGAAGCTCGCGGAGATCTTCGAGCAGCAGGATGCGGACGCGGGGCTCGGGTTCCTCGCGGAGAACGCGGCGGCGGTCGAGCGGTGGGCGTTCGGGCAGTGCATGCTCGGGCAGTTCGCCGCGATGAAGGACGACGACGCGCTCGCGGAGAAGGGGTTCCGGAAGGCGCTCGCGCTCCACGAGAGCCTCGAGGATCCGCTCGACAAGAACTTCGTCTGGGCCGCGCTCGACGGGCTCGGCGTCGCGCTCGCCGGCCAGGGCAAGCGCGAGGAGGCGGCCCGGATGTTCGAGCGGGCGATCGCCGCGGGCAACAACCTCGACGGCCCGTGGGCCGCCACGCGCTCCTGCTACAACATCGCCCGCGTGCTCGCGGAGATGCAGAACTGGGACGAGGCCCGGAGGGCGCTCGCGCAGGTCCTCTCGGTCGAAAGCAAGTTCAAGGAGATCGCCCGGAAGGACCCCGCCTTCGCCGAGGCGCGCAAGCGGAAGGAGTTCCAGGAGCTCCTCGAGTAGTGTTCCGCGAGGGTTTGCGCCCGCCCGATCCCTTCCGCGAGAGGCCGCCGCTCGAGGCGGCGTGCACGCAGGAGGGGATCAGCCTGAAGACGCTCTCGGCGATGTCGCCGGTGCTTCTCCTGCTTCTTCCCGAGGTGAGGGGGCGCCGGGGGCAGGGGATGCTCAGGGCGCTCGCGGCCGTGCGGGGTGAGATCGAGCGCGCGGGCGTGCGCGTCGTGCTCGTTCACTACGACGAGGCGGGCGACTTGGCGCCCTTCGACCTCGCGTACGTGGCCCGCGTGCACGACCCGGAGCGGAGGCTATACGCGCACTTCGGGCTCGGCACGGCGCCGAAGGGGCTCTTGCGGCGCGAGGCGCAGGAGGCGGGCGCCTTCCTGCTGCGCGCCGGCGAGGTGGTCCGCGAGGGTCGCGGCGACGCGCCCGACTACCGGGGCATCGCCGGGATCTGAGCGTCGTCGAGGGTCCAGAGGAGGTTGTCGCTCTCGAGATCCTCGGGAGTGTCTTCCTTGGCCGCCCGGACCGTGCAGCCTCGCTCGGTGCGTTCGTAGAGGAACGGATTCCCGCTGAACGGGTCAAGGGGCATCTCACCGAGGGCGTCGAGGCTCTCCGGCCATGCGCCGTGCTTCTGGCGGTGGTCGAGGAGCGCCATCACGACGCGCGCGAGGCGGAGGCACGCGACATGCTGGCCGAACTTCGTGAACACGCCCGCATAGAACGCCCCGTAGTTGGGAACAATGTCCTCCCAGCGCCCCCGCGGGTACCTCGCGCGGAAGTCGGCACCGGCGGCGAGCGCGTCCTCCGGCATCGTGTCGGCCCGCCGGATCCCATCCTCCGCGAGGTCGAGGCAGGTGCATGCGTCCCGGAAGAGGCGCGGCCGGTTCACGAACGGGAGCCAGTGGTCCTCCATGAGGCCGCCCGTGAGCGACGAGACCTCTCCCGCATCGATCGCGCGCACCATGCCGAGGAGATAGACCCGCTCCTCGACGAGCATTCTCGCCGGCGGCCCGCGCTCGGGGATCGCCGCGGCGAGCTCACCGTCCACGAGGCGGCGGAACATGGCCGCGTCGAAACCGGGCTCGCGCAGCGCGGTCCGGAGGACGCCGACGGCCTGGGAGGTCACCGCGAGCGGGATGAGGTGGCCGATGGCGAAGGGCCCCCGGCACTTCCTTCCGAGACCGAGGAGCTGCACCGCCGCGGCCGCAGTGCGTTCGGTGCGACCTTCCATCTCGAGGTCGAACTCGACGCGCGCCAACAGCAGCCGGCTCGCGTCATGGAGCTCGGGCACGAGATCCAGCATCATGCCGATCCCTTTGGACCAGTCGAGGTCGGGGCGCCAGCCCGGCCGGCGGTGGATCTCCTCGAGCAGGTCGAAGTAGGGAGCAAGCGAGTCGAGGTACGCCGCGATCTTGAGGCGCTCCTCGTCCGTGTGCTTGTCCTTCCAGAGGAGCGACTCGGCGCTGTCCGGGCCCTTCTCCCGCTCCTCGAGGAGGCGATGGGCCTCCGCGAGCAGCTTCGCGCCGTTCTCCTCGTCCGGGATCGGCGGCGTCGCGAGGTCCTCGAAGCGGGTCGGCTGGCCTGCCGCGCGGAGCGCCTCGACCCTCGCCTCGAACCGCGCCTTGGCGCGGCCGCCGT
>JAKLKT010000460.1 GCA_023150495.1 Planctomycetota bacterium | reverse complement strand
CTTCACGTGCGCATCGACGTTGATCGGGTAGCCGTACTTGCCGACGTAGGTCTTCTCGCCGCAGCCCGCGGCGACCGTGTCGTGCCCCTCCTCCTTGAGCCGGAGGTAGGGATACCAGACCTCCATGTCCTGGTAGAGCGCTTCGACGAGGACGGCGACCCTGCTCATGGTTCCTCCCAGGGCCCCCCGCTCGCCCGCCGGAGCCTCGGCGAAGGAGGCGGCCCCTTCATCTCGCGATGACGAAGCTCGAGCATACGTCCTTGAGGTAGTCCTTGTGGAGGCGCGCCTCGCGCTCGTCCACGACGATGACCAGCGTCACGACGTCCTGCTTGAGCTTTCCGACGAATCCCATCCAGCGCTGCGGCAGGCCGCTCTTGGCGATCACCGACGCCTCCATGGAGCTGCCCTTGATGCCGCCGAAGGAAGCGGCCTTGGCCTTGGGCCTCTTCACGACGTTGCCGAACTCGCGCTCGTCCTCCTGCCAGAGGACCTCGAGGACCTTCTCGTCGTCGTTGCACGGGATCATCTGCATCTCGGGCGTCGGATAGAAGTCGCCCGCGCCCATGCCGCGGAACCGGATCCTGCCCGCGACGTGCGGCGGGTCGTAGCCGGGCAGCGTCTTCACGAATCCGCCCATGAGCCCTCCGCCGAGCCGGAATCCCTGCGCGCCCTCCTTCTCGTAGCCTTCCGGGAGGCGGATGGCGATGCGCGTCGTGACCGACTCCGTGGCCTGCTGGAACTTCAGCTCCGCCTTCGGCGCCGTGCACTTGAACGACTTGAGGGTCGCGTCCTCGATCGACTTCAGGTCGAAGTCCTTCGCGCCGCTGAACGAGAAGTTGTAGAGCATCTCGTTCTCCGGCGCGTACACGCGCCAGACGTCGATCCTCCGGTCGCCCGCCGTCCACGTGGCGAACCAAGCGTCGCGGCCGCACGCCTTCGTCCGCTCGACGATCGCGTCGATCTTCGCCGCCGAGAGCTGGGTGCGCCACGACGCGGCGAACGTGTCGGGGTCGTGGAGGAAGGGCTCCCGCGTGACGATGAACCCGTTCTGCTTCGCGTCCTGCGCGACGAGCCCTGTCGCGGCCTGCTCGCCCTTCCACCCCGCCGGGACCATGACGTTGAACCCGAGCGGCCGCACCTGGAACTCGCGCGGCGCGTCCTGCGCCGCCGCCGCCGCCACCAGGAGCAGCGACGCAACAAGAATGCCCATCCCGCGCATGCCACTATCGTAAACGCGGGGCGCGGCGCCGAGGCTACTCGTTCAGGGCGGCTTTCTGGAAGAAGAGGCGGTCGAGGGAGAGGGATCCGGGGCCCAGGGCCATGATGCCGAGGCACATGACGGCGAACATCGAGGCCATCTCCCAGCCGTTGGGCGCCGCGAACCCGTCCGACCAGTGGATCCCGAAGATCGCGTAGCACATCACGGCGAGGATCCCGATCGCCGCCCAGCGCGTGAAGAGCCCGACAAGGATCCCGAACCCCGCGAGGAACTCCGTCCACGCCGCGACGTAGAGGAGGAATGCCGGGGCGAGGGAAGAGGCCCGGGGATCCGAAACGAAGTCCTTGCCCGCGTCGAAACCCGTGGGCCCCATGATCTTGTCGTACCCGTGGACGAAGGCGAACGGGGCGCCCACCATGGCGCGGAGGAGGAGCGGGAGGAGGCCCTTGAACTTGCCCAGGAACTGGAGGGTCCACATGCGCCCTCCTATACCGCGGCGTCGGGACAGGGAGGGGGGGCCGGGGGGGAGGGGGACTCCTAGAACCGCCGCTTCTCGCGGAGGAGGAGCGCGAGGAAGAAGGGCCCCCCCACGAGCTGCGTCACGATCCCGACCGGAAGCTGCTGGCCCGGCAGGAGGTTCGCGAAGCCGTCGCAGAGGGCGAGGAAGCCGCCGCCCGCGAGCGCCGCCGCCGGGATCAGGTAGCGGTTGTCCACAAGCCCCATGAGCCGCAGCGTGTGCGGCACGATGAGGCCGAGGAACCCGATCGGCCCCGCAAACGCGACCACGACGCCCACGATCAGCGACGCCGCGAGGTACCCGCGTCGCACCACGCGCCTCACGTCCACGCCGACGCCCGCCGCCGCCTCCTCGCCCCCCCCCATCGCGTTGAACGCCCGGCCGAGCGGGAGGAGCGCCGCGAGCCCGAGGGCGACCGCGACGCCCACGATCGCGGGCGCCGCCCACCCGTGCGCGGTCTCGAGGCTGCCCACGAGCCACCGGAGGATCCGCGCGGCGTCCGCGGGCGTCGCCCGGTACTGCACCGCGAGGATCATCGCGCTGAAGAGGTAGGTGAGCGCGACGCCCGCGAGGAGCAGCGTCTGCGGCGGCACGCGGTCCCGCACCCGCGCCGCCCGGTACGTGAGCGAGATCACGAGCACGGCGCCCGCCATCCCGACGACCGGCTGGCCGAGCCACGCCGGCAGGAGCGCGTCCACGCCGAGGACCACCGCGAGCACGACGGCGAACGCGGAGCCGCTCGCGACGCCGAGCGTGTACTCGGTCGCGAGCGGGTTCCGGAGGATCGCCTGGAGGATCACGCCCGCCGTCGCGAGCGCCGCGCCGACGCCGAGAGCGAGGAGCGTCCGCGGCAGCCGCAGCTCGCGGAAGATGAAGCGGCCGCCCTCCGACGAGAAGTCGATCGCCTCGCCGAGGAACGGCGACACGACCGCCGCTGCGACCGCGAAGGCGAGAGCGCCGAGGAGGATCGCCCGCGCCCGCGTCATCACGAGACCACGTGGATCCGGTCGCCGTCCCGGAGGACCCGCGCGTCCACCCGGAAGACCTCCCGCAGCAGCGCCTCGGTCACGATGGTCGCCGGGGCGCCGTCCGCGACGACCCGGCCGCCCGCGAGGACGACGACCCGCGACGCGCACATCGCCGCCGCGTCGAGGTCGTGCGTCGCGAGGACGACGCTGCCCCTGAACTCCCGGAGCGCCGCGAGGACCGCGTGCCGGTGCTCGAGGTCGAGCGCGGAGGTCGGCTCGTCGAGCAGCAGCGCCCCCGCCCTCTGCGCGAGCGCGCGGGCGAGCATCAC
>JAKLKT010000459.1 GCA_023150495.1 Planctomycetota bacterium | reverse complement strand
GGTCTCATCGAGCAGGTAGGGCGGACGGAAGATGGCGAAGTCGTTCGGTGACCTCTCGGGCCTGATGAAGCAGGCCCAGAAGATGCAGGCGGACCTGAAGCGGATCCAGGCCGACCTCAAGGAGCGCGTCGTGGAGGGGCGGGCCGGCGGCGACGCCGTGATCGCCTACGCCAACGGAGCGCAGGAGCTGCTCCAGGTGAAGATCAAGCCGGGGATCGTGGACCCCGACGACATCGAGGAGCTCGAGGATCTCGTCGTCGCCGCGGTGCGCGCGGCGCTCGAGGCGGCGCGCAAGATGTCCGAGGAGGAGACCAACCGGGTCACCGGCGGTCTCGGCGGCGCGCTCGGGATGTAGCGCCCGGGGAAGCCGTGGCAGTCCTCGCGACTCTCGTCGAGCGGCTTCTCGATCTTCCCGGCATCGGCCCGAAGAGCGCCGAGCGCATCGCGCACTATCTCGTCCGCCGGCCGCCCGGGGAGAGCCGGGCGCTGGCCGAGGCGATCCTCGAGGCCGCCGAGAGCCTCCGGCCGTGCAGCATCTGCAGCCACATCGCCGAGACCGATCCCTGCCCGATCTGCTCCGATCCCGCGCGCGACGCGGGGCTCCTCTGCGTCGTCGAGACCTCGCGCGACCTCGAGGCGCTCGAGTCCTCCGGGGAGTTCCGCGGCCGGTACCACGTCCTCGGGGGGCACGTCTCCCCGCCCGAGGGCGTCGGGCTCGAGGACCTGAACGTCGCGACGCTCCTCGACCGGGTCGCGGGGGGCGTCAGGGAGGTCGTGCTCGCCACGAACCCGACGTTCGAGGGCGAGGCGACCTCCTCGATGCTCTGGCGCGAGTTGAAGGCGCGCGGCGTGCGCGTCACGCGCATCGCGCGCGGTATCCCGAGCGGCGGCGAGATCGTCCACATGAACGGCGCGGTCCTCGCCGAGGCGTTGCGCGGCCGCTCGGATATGTCTTGACGGCGCCGCTTCGCATCACCGTGAGCCGATTGGCTCGCGTCTTGCTTGCCGAGCGGCCGAGCCGGCCTATAATGCGCATGGAACCGGATTTGCAATGCGGCTTGAAGTCTCGCTAGCCCAGAAGCTCAGCCTCCAGCTCAAGCTCGCGCCGCAGATCATCCAGTCGATCGAGATCCTGCAGCTCCCGGCTCTCAGCCTCCAGGAGCTGGTGGAGACGGCGCTCTCCGAGAACGAGGCGCTCGAGCGCGTGGATGATGCCACGCCGGAGACGGCCCCGGAGGAGCAGGCCCCCCCCGAGGCCCAGGCGCCCCCCGAGACCAACGGGCGGGACGGCGAGGAGGTGGAGGCGATCGCCGACACCCTGGACCGTCTCGAGAAGCTCGAGGCGGCGGCGGACCGCGACTGGCAGGACTTCGGGAGGCGCCGCGCCGCCGGGGGCGGCGAGGACCCGAAGTTCGAGGCGATGAACAACACGGCGGCGACCACCACGTCGCTGCAGGACAGCCTCTACGAGCAGTTCATCCTCCTCGACCCCGACGAGGACGACCGGACGATCGGCCGCCAGATCATCTACAGCCTCGACGAGAACGGGTTCCTCGGCTATCCGCTCGAGCAGATCCTCGAGACCCCGGAGCTCCGGAGCCGCTTCTCGCTCCAGGATCTCGAGCGGGTCCTCTCGATGATCCAGCGGCTCGAGCCGAAGGGGGTCGGGGCGCGCAACCTCCAGGAGACGCTGCTCCTCCAGCTCGACCGGGGCGATCCCGACCGCGAGCTCAAGGAGCGGATCATCCGGGACCACCTCCTCGACGTGAACAAGAACAAGCTCCCGAAGGTCGCGAGGGACCTGAACATCCCCGTCACGAAGGTGCGGGACCTCGTCGAGGAGATCGCCGGGCTCGACCCGCGGCCCGGCAGGAAGGTCGGCGGCGACCGGAACGCCTACATCCACCCCGACGTCGTCGTCGAGTGGCGCGACGGCCGCTACGAGATCCTGCTCGAGGACAGCTTCTTCCCGCGGATCCGCGTGAGCCCGCAGTACAAGGAGCTGCTCTCGAACAGCGACGACCCCCGCGTGAAGGACTACGTCCGGAAGAAGCTCGAGAGCGCGAAGTGGCTCGTCGATGCGATCCAGCAGCGCCAGAACACGCTCTACCGCGTGTGCGAGGAGGTCTTCCGGGTCCAGCGCGACTACCTCGACTACGGCGAGACGCACCTGCGCCCGCTGAAGATGCAGGAGATCGCCGACCGCGTCGGGATCCACGTCTCCACGGTGAGCCGCGCGATCGCGGACAAGTGGGTGCAGACGCCGCGCGGCATCGTGCCGCTCAAGTACTTCTTCACCGGCGGCGCGGAGACGAACGACGGCGAGACGATGTCGAGGCTCTCCGTCAAGCAGCGGGTGAAGGACATCATCCACGGCGAGGATCCGAAGAACCCCCTCTCCGACGAGCAGGTCGCCGACATGCTCAAGCAGCAGGGGCTCGACATCGCCCGGCGGACGGTGACCAAGTACCGGAAGGCGCTGAAGATCCCCTCCAGCCGGCAGCGCCGCGAGTGGGAATAGCTCCGTCGGGGGGGTGCCTTGGGCATGGGGAACACGACGCGCGGGCACCCCGCGACGTGGGCCCGCTTCAGGCGTCCGGGGACCCTCCGGTGAGCGGCGTCTTCCGGCTGACCGTCGCCTACGACGGGACCGGCTACGCGGGCTGGCAGGTCCAGAAGGGCCGGCCGACGGTCCAGGGAGCGCTCGAGGAGGCCGCGGAGCGGCTGAACGGCGAGCCGACGCCCGTCCCCGGGGCGAGCCGGACGGACGCGGGCGTCCATGCGCGCGGCCAGGCATGCCGGTTCCCGACGCCCCGCAACCTGCCCGCCGGGCGCGTGCCCCGCGCGCTCAACGGGTTCCTCCCCGACGACGTGGTGGTGACGGACGCGGTCGAGGCCCCGCCCGGCTTCCACCCCGTGCGCGACGCCCGCGGGAAGCTCTACCGGTACAGCTTCCGGGTGGGGCGGGTGGAGGACCCGTTCACCCGGCGGTACGCGCTGCGCATCGCGCGGCGCCCCGACGTCGAGGCGATGCGGGCGGCGGCC
>JAKLKT010000458.1 GCA_023150495.1 Planctomycetota bacterium | reverse complement strand
GCGAGCGACACGCCGATCCGCGCGAAGTCGCGCGCCATCGCGGGCGACGGCTTCGCGATCGCCCCGATCTTCGCAAGCACCTCCGGCGACGTCCCCACGTACTGCCGCTCCGCCGTCCGCGTCGCCTTCAGGTGCTCGTGCAACGCCCGGTCGAACTCCCCCGAGCTCCCGAAGCCGACCGCCTCGAGGAACCGCACGAGCGCCCAGCCCCACGAATACTCGCGGCCGTGGAACCTCTCCCAAGGCACGCTCCTGAGCTCGCGGCTCGGCATCGCCTTGCCGCCGTCGAGGTCGCCGAGCACCTCCGCAGCGGCGCCCGGATGGTCCTCGGGCTCGGGCCCCGCGCCCGCGACGAACATCGAGAAGTACGTCGCCGCCCCCTCGTCGAACCACGTCGGGAGCGAGAGCGCCAGCTGCCGCGCGAGGAGGTCGTTCAGGAGGTGCGTCGCCTCGTGCTTCGCGACCTCGAGATGGAACCCGCCGTGCGCGCCCTCCGCGTCCCAGAGGAAGAGCTTGCCGTGGCCGGGCGAGTAGAAGCCGGCGACGCCCTCGGCGAAGGCCTGGCCCTTCTTCTCGATGTCGGGCGCGTTCTCGCGCTGGAAGCGCTTGAAGTCCTCGCGCCGCCGGAAGACCTTCACGCCGTAGGGCGCGCCATTCGTGACGCGGTCGCGGTCGAGCGCGTAGACGCCGACCATCCACTCGAAGAAGGAGTCGAGCTGATCGGCGTAGAGCCGCGCGCGGTCCTCGGGGAGATCGTGCTCGATCAGGAGCCATCGGGTCTTCTCCGTACGGAGAGGAGGCAGGGGGGGTGCGGGGGCCGGGGCCTTCCCGGAGAGCTCCGCCGCGGGGACGTGGAGCTTCCCGAAGTCCGTCGAGAGCACCGCCTCCTTCGCGCGCCGCTCGACCTTCCGGCCGAAGAGCACGCGCCCGTCCCTGAGCGGGAGGAGCGGCTGCGCCGGCTCCGCGCCCGCCGCGGCGAGGAGCAGGAGGAGGGCGAGCGTCCGCCTCATTCGTCGCTGTTCGGCCGCAGCTTCGCGCCCGGCGGCGGGTCCCAGGAATCCGCGAAGCCGACGGAGAAGTCGCCGTCGTTCCCGAGCGCGAGGCTCCTGAAGAAGATGCCCTCGGGCATGGTCGGCGCGAAGGCCCGCATCTCGTCGCGGCGCTTCAGCTCGGCCTCGTCGGGCGGCGGGACGTCCTTCCCGCGCGGGGCGTCGTGCTTGAAGTGCCGCCCGTCGAGCAGGAGCACCGTGTGCACCGCGACGCG
This sequence comes from Planctomycetota bacterium, assembly GCA_023150495.1. Classification (GTDB taxonomy): domain Bacteria; phylum Planctomycetota; class PLA2; order PLA2; family PLA2; genus PLA2. Next base: position 1,785 of record JAKLKT010000458.1, on the reverse strand, counting down.
CTGGTAGCGGTTCACCTGCCCGACGGCGGCGAGGATCCCCTCCGCGCTCTTCACGTCGCCGCGGTTCGGGAGGCCGTCGGAGAGGATCACGATCGCGTCCACGTCCGGCGTCCGGAGCCCCACGCGGAGCGCCGCGATCATGTCCGTCGCCCCGAAGGGCCTCGCGCGGTGGAGGAACCTCACCGCGTCCTCGAGGTTCGCGGCGTTCGCCGGGACGAGCGCCGCGTTCCACGGCGCGGGCTTGTCGGCGAACTCGACCACGTTGAACCGCGTCGTCGGCCCCGCGGAGTCGAGGTGCGCCCGCATCTCCTCGACCACGCCGTCGAAGAGCCCGTGGTACATCGAGTCGCTCTTGTCGAGGAGGAAGACGACGCGGTCGCTCGCCACCTTGAGGCCGTAGTACTCCTTGTGCGCGTACCGGCGGTCCGACGGGCGGAAGGGGCGGTAGATGCTGATCTCGCGCGGCCGGAGCCTGAGCTCGGTCCCCTGCGCGCTCCGCCACTTCGCCCACGCCTTCTGCGACGCGCCGAGCGCCTCGCCGGTGAGCAGCTCGAGGTGGTCGAGCGCCTTCTCCCGCACGCGCATCCGGTCGTCGCCGAGCAGCTTGATGAGCGCGTCGACGGCCTGCTTGTGGCGGTAGGCGCGGAGCGCCTCTGCGAGCGCGAGCCGCACCTGCCAGGTCTTCGCCTTCAGGTGCTCGAGCAGGGGCTGCGGCGGCGCCTCGGTGTCGCTGAAGTGGATCGCCCGGAGCGCCATCGACACCGTCTCCCAGCGCGTGGAATCCTTCGCGACCCGCTCGAGCGCCGTCCGCACCTCCTCGCCGTAGAGGCCGAGGTCGAAGATCGCGTCCACGACGGCGAGGCACTCGTCGCTCGAGGGCTTCCCGAGCGGCTTCGTCGCGATCTCCCATGCCTTCCGGTCGCCCTTCGTGCGGAGCGCGCGCCACGCGAGAACGAGGTCCCCGTGCACGCTCCCCGGATCGCCCGCGCGATCCCCCGGCTCGCGATCGAACGCGCTCGCGAGGAGCAGCGCCGCGTGCGCCTCCCGACCGATGCGCCGCGCGAGATCCCACGTCTCCTCCGCGTACCGCGTGTGACGGCGCGCGGCGAGGTCGTGCCAGAGCTCCCGGCAGAGCGGCCAGCTCTGGCACGCGGAGAGCCGGGCGTCGAGCGGCGGGCCGGCCGCCTCGGCGCTGAGCCTCCGGACCTCCTCCACGGCCCCCCCGATCCCCCACCTGTCCGCCTTCAGCACCTTGCCGTCCGGCGAGACGAGGAAGAGCGCGGAGACGCCCTCGACCCCGTAGGCGCGGGCCACATCCTGCGCCGCGAGCGTCGCCGCGCCAACCGGCCACGCGAACGTGTTCGCGATCTCCTTCGGCGGGTCGTTGCCGTCGAAGACCGGGACGCTCACGAGCACGACCTCGGTCCGCTGGATCCCCTCGTGGCAGTCCCAGAGGATGCTGCCGAGCCTCCCCGTGTCCTCGGCGAGATACCAGAAGTGGAGGAGCACGGCGCGACCACGGTAGTCGTCGAGCGCGATCTCCCCCTTGCCATCGAGCGCCGGCAGCCGGAACGCCGGCGCCTCGCGGCCGGGCGCGAGGAGCGACGACAGCGAGCGGAGCCGTCGCGCGTCGCGGCGCAGCCCCTCCGAGCCGGCGGCCGCGGTGACGACGACGTTCGCCGCGTCGCGCGCCTTCGACGTGTCGCCGAGCTCGTAGCAGACGTAGCCGAGCAGGAGCTCGAGCGCGAGCGCCGCCTCGCCGTCGATCGTCGCGCGGATGCCGAT
>JAKLKT010000457.1 GCA_023150495.1 Planctomycetota bacterium | reverse complement strand
CCCGTTCGTTGCGTCCTCTAAAAAAGAGAAGTGGGCAGGGGCCCACTCCTGATCCACTAGGCAGAGCCTGTCGGCATGCCCCGCCAGCATCACACGCTAATGAGGATCGCCGGTATGTCAAGGGTGGGGGGGCCGGGGGGCGGGAAAAACCCGCGTGGCGAGCGGAAAAATCGACGGGAACCGCGTTGCCAGCGCGCCCTGCCCGAGGGCTCCCCGGGGCGCGTAGAATGGCGCCGTGAAGCCCGTTCTCCAGCTTGCCCTCGACTTCATCGACCTCCACCGGGCGCTCGGTGTGGCCGGGGAGGCGGTCAAGGGGGGGGTGGACTGGCTCGAGGTCGGGACCCCGCTCCTCAAGGCCGAGGGGCTCGAGGCGGTCCGGAGGCTCCGGACGGAGTTCCCGCACGCGACCGTCGTCTGCGACACGAAGACGATGGACGCGGGCCGGATCGAGATGGAGGCGGCGGCGAAGGCGGGCGCCAACGTGGCGACCGTCCTCGGCGCCGCCCCCGACGCGACGGTCCGGGAGTGCATCGAGGCCGGGCGCAACTACGGCATCCGCGTGGCCGTCGACCTCGTGAACGTGGCCGACCCGGTCGCGCGGGCCCGCGCCGCCGCCTCATGGGGGGCCTCGCTCGTCGGGGTCCACTGCCCGATCGACCAGCAGATGGAGGGGAAGGACCCCTTCGGCGTGCTGCGCGACGTGGCGCGCGCGGTCGAGATCCCGGTCTCGGTCGCCGGGGGCATCAACAGCGAGACGGCCGCCACGGCGGTCGCGGCGGGGGCGTCGGTCGTGGTCGTCGGCGGCGCGATCACGAAGGCCGAGGACGCCGAGGACGCCGCTCGGCGGATCAAGCGGGTGATCGAGAGCGGCGTCGCGGAGAGGACCGACCTCTTCAAGCGCGGCGGCGCCTCGGCGATCCGCGAGCTGCTCGCGCGTCCGTCGGTCCCGAACATCTCCGACGGCTACCACCACATGCCGGTCCTGCCGGGCCTCGTGCCCGTCGTCCCGGGCGTCCACATGGTCGGCCGCGCGCTGCCCGTGCGCGCCTACCCGGGGGACTGGGCGAAGCCCGTCGAGGCGATCGACGTCGCCGAGGAGGGCGACGTGATCGTGATCGACGCGGGCGGCGTGCCGCCGGCGCTCTGGGGCGAGCTCGCGACGCACAGCGCCGTGCAGAGGAAGCTCGGGGGCGTCGTCATCCACGGCGCGATCCGCGACACGCCGGAGATCAGGAAGCTCGGGTTCCCCGCCTTCGCGCGCCATGTCACCGCGCGCGCCGGCGAGCCGAAGGGCTTCGGCGAGATCGGCGTGCCGATCGAGATCTCGGGCATCCGCGTCGAGCCCGGCGACTGGGTCGTCGGCGACGACGACGGCGTGATCGTGATCCCGAAGGCCCACGCGGTCGAGATCGCGAACCGCGCGATGGACCGGCTCGAGTTCGAGAACCGCCTGCGGAAGGAGATCCAGCGGGGCTCGACGCTCGGGACGGTGGCCGACCTCTACAAGTGGGAGAAGCGGTGAACGTCGCGAGGAGGGGGGGCGCGGGGGGGAGCGTCCGCTTCACGCTCAACGGCGAGGAGGCGGCCGCCGGGGAGGGCGCGACGGTCGGCCAGCTGGTCGACCGGGTCGTCCGCGACCGGTCGCGCGTCGCCGTCGAGCGCAACCGGGAGATCGTGCCCCGCGCCCGCTACGACAGCACCGCGGTCGAGGAGGGCGACGTGATCGAGGTCGTGACGCTCGTGGGAGGCGGATAGATGGAGCCGCTGCGCATCAGGGACCGCGTCTTCCGGAGCCGCCTGATCCTCGGGTCCGGCAAGTACAGGGACTACGACGAGATGGTCCTCTGCTGGGAGGCGTCGGGGACGGAGTGCGTCACCGTGGCGCTCCGGCGCGTGGACCTGAGGCACGAGCGGGAGCAGAGGAACCTCCTCGACGTGATCGACCGCAAGCGGTTCACGATCCTCCCGAACACGGCCGGCTGCTACAACGCCGAGGACGCGCTCCGGACGGCGCGGCTCTCGCGCGAGCTCGGCCTCGGGGAGCTCGTGAAGCTCGAGGTGATCGCCGACGAGGAGACGCTCCTGCCGGACACCGCCGCGACGGTCGAGGCGACGCGCGTGCTCGCCCGCGAGGGGTTCTCGGTCTGGGCCTACACGAACGACGACCCGGTCGCCGCGCGCGCGCTCGAGGAGGCGGGCGCCGCCGCCGTGATGCCGCTCGGCGCCCCGATCGGCTCCGGCCTCGGCATCCTGAACCCGAGAAACATCGCGACGATCGTCGCCCGCGCGAAGGTGCCGGTCCTCGTCGACGCGGGCGTCGGCACCGCGAGCGACGTTGCGATCGCGATGGAGCTCGGCTGCGACGCCGTCCTCCTGAACACCGGGATCGCGAAGGCGAGAGACCCCGTCGCGATGGCGCGCGCGATGAAGCACGCGTGCGAGGCGGGACATCTCGCGTTCCTCGCCGGGCGGATGCCGAAGCGGGAGATGGCCGCGCCCTCGAGCCCCAGAGAGGGCCGGTTCACCGGGTGATCGGGGCGATCGGGCCGGCGGACATCCCGAGCCTCGTCCTCGCGATCACGGGCGTGGTCCCGCTCGCGGTGCTCGTCCGGAGGTACCGGGCCGGGGCGTGGCGCGCGGCGGAGCCGCCCTTCCGCGCCGGGAGCCCCGAGATCCCGCTGCTCGTCGCCGGCACGCTCTTCGTCGCCTACTCGTTCGGGCTCCTCGCCGCGTCCGGACGGTTCGGCCCCATCGTCGCCCTTGGCGCGATCGTCGCCCTGCTCGCGGCGGCCGCGGCCGGCGCGCTCCTCGCCCGCCGCGCCGTCCTCCTTCCGCGCGGGCCCCTCGCGTGGCGGATCGGGACGGGACTCCTCGTCCTCTGGGCGGCGTTCCCGGTCGTCCTCTCCGCGTTCCTCCTCTGCCGGCTGTTCGGGCCCGAGCAGTCCCAGGTCGACGTCCTGCGGAGCCGCGCGGAGGGTTGGCCGTGGCTCGCCGCCTCGGCCGTCGTCGTCGCGCCGGTGGTGGAGGAGGTCTGCTTCCGCGGGCTCCTCTAC
>JAKLKT010000456.1 GCA_023150495.1 Planctomycetota bacterium | reverse complement strand
GCCGCGCGCCGCAGCCGCCTCGAGCAGCCGCTCCTCGGCCGCGGCGCCGAGCCCGCGCGTGGGGACGTTGAGGATCCGGCGGAGCGCGGCCGCGTCCCGCGGGTTCCGCGCGAGCCGCACGTACGCGAGGATGTCCTTCACCTCCGCGCGCCGGTAGAACTCGACCGCGCCCACGATCCGGTAGGGGATCCCCGTGAGCCCCATCGCGCGCTCGAGGATCCGCGACTGGGCGTTCGTGCGGAAAAAGACCGCGATGTCCTTCGGGCCGCGCCCGCGCGAGATCCAGCCGCGCACCTCGCCCGCGAGCGCGACGGCCTCGTCCTCGTCGCTCTCGCAGCGCACCTCGCGCACCTTCGCGCCCGCGGGGTTCTCGGTCCGCAGGTCCTTCTCGTAACGGTCCCGGTTGTTCCGGATCACCGCGTTGGCGACGGCGAGGATCGACCGCGTGCTCCTGTAGTTCCGGTCGAGCGTCAGCACGCGCGCGCCGGGGAAGTCGCGCTCGAAGTCGAGGATGTTCCGGATCGTCGCGCCGCGCCAGCGGTAGATCGACTGGTCGGGGTCGCCGGTCGCGCAGACGTTCCGCTCCTTCCCGGAGAGCGCCTTGAGGATCCGGTACTGGACGGTGTTCGTGTCCTGGTACTCGTCCACGAGGAGCCAGCGGGCGCGCGCCTCGAGCCGGGCGCGCGCGTCCGCGTCCTCCTCGAGGAGGCGCAGGAGGTTCAGGAGGAGGTCGTCGAAGTCCATCGCGTTCGCCGCGCGCAGCCGCTCGCCGTAGAGCCGCATCACGGCCGTCACGCGCTCCGCGCGCCAGCCGAGCGCCTCGGGGCGGTCGAGCCCGTTCTTCACGCGCGAGATCGCGTGCCCCACCTCGCCGGGCGTCAGGTCCTCGATCCCCGTCTCCTTGAGGATCTGCTTCAGGAGCCCCTGCCGGTCCTCCGTGTCGTAGATCGTGAACTCGGATCCGTAGCCGATCCGCTCGCCGAACCGCCGGAGGACGCGGGCGCCGAAGCCGTGGAACGTGCACACCCAGAGGTCGGGGGCGACGACGAGCTTCCCGACGCGCTCGCGCATCTCCTTCGCGGCCTTGTTCGTGAACGTGAGCGCGAGCACCTCGCGCGGCTCCGCCCCGTCCCGGACGAGCCGCGCCACCCGCCGCGTGATCACGCGGGTCTTCCCCGAGCCGGCGCCGGCGACGACGAGCAGCGGCCCCGCGTCGTGGAGGATCGCGGCGCGCTGCTCCGGATTCGTGTCGTCGAGGAGCGGGTCCACCTACTCCCCCGCGATCGCGAAGTCGAGATCGCCCCGCGGCCCGTCCACCACGAGGACCTCGCCCCCCTGCCAACGGCCGTAGAGCTCCCCCGGGCCGGAGAGGACGCCGTCGCGATTCCGGTCGGTGCCCGCCTCGAGCACGTAGCGTCCGGCGGGGACGTCCGGGAGCGTCCACTCGAGCCCTGCCGCGTCGCTCGTCCGCGCCGACGCCACGACCGTCGTGGTGCCCGCCCGGAGGAGCCGCACCTCCACCTCCTCGTACGGGACGTAGGCGGGCGGCGGCTGGCCGAGCACGGCGAGGGCGGCCCGGTAGGCGTCCACGATCCCGTGGCCGGTCTCCGGGTCGACGCCCGGGGCCCCGATGTCCTGCGCGGTCGAGGCGAGGACCGACGCCACCTCGTCGGGAGTGAGCGGTACGAGGCCCATGCAGAGCGCCGCGACGGCGGCGACGTGCGGGGAGGCGAAGGAGGTGCCGGTCACGAACGGGTAGTCGTACTGGTCGCCGGCGACAATCCCGGTCGTGATCACCCCCCCGCCCGAGGAGCCGCCGGGCGCGACGAGGGCGAGGTGGCCCCCGTAGTTGGAGTAGGAGGCCCGGTTCCCGGCCGTCGTCGTCGCGCCCACCGCGACGACCGATGCGTACCCCGCCGGGTAGCGCACGAACGCGCTCCCCTGGTTTCCCGTCGCCGCGCAGAGGAACAGGCCCGCCGCGCGCGCCGCATCGCAGGCGTCCTGCTCCGTCGCCGAGGAGGCCGTGGACGCGAACGACATGTTGATGACGGACGCGCGCTCCGCCGGGAGCGTCCCGGAGGAGTTCGGGAGTCCCGCCGCGTAGAGGATCGCGTTCGCGATGCCGAACGAGGTGCCGAAGCCCGCCGTGTTGAACGCGCGCAGCGGCATCACCCTTGCGCTCCAGAGCACTCCCGAGATCCCCTGGCCGTTGTCCCCGACGGCGCCGATCACGCCCGCGACCTGCGTCCCGTGCGAGAAGTTCGCCGTCGGGTCGGTCGGGTCGGCGTCGTTCCCCTCGAAGTCGTGGCCGGGGACGAGGTTTCCCTCGAGGTCCGGGTGGTTGCGGATGCCGGAGTCGACGACCGCGACGATCGCATCGCTCGAGGTCGCGAGGTCCCACGCCGCGAGGGCGTGGATCTGCTCGAGCCCCCACTGGTGCGGCGGGAAGAGGGGGTCGTCGGGCAGCGCGGCAAGGCGGCGGAGCCGGTTCGGCTCGGCATAGCGCACGAGCCCCGCCCTCTCGAGCCGCGCGCAGGACGCGAGCAGCGCGCATAGCCCCCGGAGCCCCCCGTCCTCCCCGGCCGAGGCGTCGCGGAGGAGGCAGAGCCCGTTCCCGGCCGCGCGGCAGGAGAGCCCCGCCTCCGCCGCCACGCGGTGCCCGTCGAACCCCGCCGCGGGCGCCGCCACGATCTCGCCCGGCACGAACCCGTCACCGCAGTCGCCGTAGCCCTCCGGGAGCGCCGCGGGCGACTCGTCCCCCGGCTCGCCGGAGAGGACGACGCGGTAGCGCCCGGCGCCCGTCCGCGCGCGCACGACGACGTCGAACACGTCGCCCTCCGCGAGCACGAGCGACCGCGCCGCCGTGCCGCGCGCGAGGTCGACGAGGAGCACCTCCCCAAGGACCCCTTCCGAACGGAGCGCCGCGGTGTGCGCGCCCGCGCGATCCGCGACCATCCGGAGGATGTCCACCGGGTCGCGCCCGGCGTCGAGCACCCCCTCGGGCTCGCCGCGGAGCAGCCTCGCGGCCGCGGCGGTGTCGTTCGGCTCGCGGTC
>JAKLKT010000455.1 GCA_023150495.1 Planctomycetota bacterium | reverse complement strand
TCGGTCGTCGACAAGTTCCGGTTCCGCGAGGCGAACAAGGCGGTGATCGAGGAGAACGGGCGGCCCGCGCGCGCGACGCCGCTCCTCATGGGCATCACGAAGGCGTCGCTCCAGAGCGACTCCTTCATCTCGGCCGCCTCCTTCCAGGAGACGACGAAGGTGCTCACCGAGGCGGCGCTCGCCGGGCGGACCGACAACCTCGTCGGCCTCAAGGAGAACGTCATCCTCGGCCACCTCATCCCGGCCGGGACGGGGTTCTCGTGGTACTCCAAGGGCCGCCTCAAGCGGGAGATCACGCTGGAGGAGGGGTTCGCGGAGTTCGAGGGCGGGCTCCCGTCGCCGGAGCCGCAGCCGCCGCGGGAGATCGTGGCGTGAGACCGGTTTCATCGGGGGGGGCTCCGGGGGCGCGGGCCGCGAAGGCGGCCCGCGTCGCCGACGCGGCGTCCGCGCCGCGGAGGCCGGGCACCCGCTGGACAATTCGCGTATCCTAGGGGGCTCGAAGATGCCGACCATCCACCAGCTGATCCGCAAGGGCCGCGGCAGGAAGATCTACCGCAGCAAGTCGCCCGCCCTCGACGTCTGCCCGTTCAAGCGCGGGGTCTGCCTGCAGGTCAAGACCATGACCCCGAAGAAGCCGAACTCGGCGCTCCGGAAGATCGCGCGCGTGCGGCTGTCGAACGGGAACGAGGTCACCGCATACATCCCCGGCGAGGGGCACAACCTCCAGGAGCACTCGATCGTGCTCGTGCGGGGCGGCCGCGTCCCGGACCTTCCGGGCGTGCGCTACCACATCATCCGCGGGACGCTCGACGCCGCGGGGGTGGAGGACCGTCGCCGCAGCCGCTCGAAGTACGGCACGAAGAGGCCCAAGTAATGCCGCGCAACTACAAGTCCACGGAGCGGTTCATCGTCGGCGACCCCCGCCACGACAACAAGCTGCTCTCGAAGTTCGTCAACTCGGTCATGGAGCGCGGCAAGAAGTCGCTTGCGCAGCGGATCGTCTACGACGCGTTCGGCATCATCCAGGAGCGGATGAAGGACAAGGACCCGGCCGAGGTCTTCACGCAGGCCGTCAACAACGTGAAGCCGCTCATCCAGGTCCGCTCCAAGCGCGTGGGCGGCGCGACCTACCAGGTTCCGATGGAGGTCAGCAAGCGCCGCGCCCAGATGCTCGCGGTCCGTTGGATCCTCGAGGCGGCGCGCGGCAAGAAGGGGCGCCCGGTCTCCCGCGCGCTCGCGGACGAGCTGATCGCCGCGTACAACGGCGAGGGCGGCGCGATGACCACGCGCGAGAACGTGCACAAGATGGCCGAGGCCAACAAGGCCTTCGCCCACTTCGCGTGGTAACCCTGGACCCACCGCAGGATCGCAGGAACCGCAGAATCGGGGAGAGTGGGGGCGTGCCCTTCCTCTCCCCGTTCCGTTTCCGCGCATGGCTCCGCGCTCCTGCGATGCTGCGGTGATCCGAACCATGTCCGACGTCACGAAAGTCCGGAACCTCGGCATCATCGCCCACATCGACGCGGGCAAGACCACCGTGTCGGAGCGGATCCTCTACTACACCGGCAAAGAGCACAAGATGGGGGAGGTCCACGAGGGCGCCGCCAAGATGGACTGGATGGAGGAGGAGCAGCAGCGGGGGATCACGATCACCGCGGCCGCGACGACCATCCCCTGGAAGGGCTACCGGATCAACCTGATCGACACGCCGGGCCACGTGGACTTCACCGCCGAGGTCGAACGGAGCCTCCGCGTGCTCGACGGCGCGGTCGTCGTCTTCGACGGCGTGCACGGCGTCGAGGCGCAGAGCGAGACCGTCTGGCGCCAGGCCGACCGGTACCACGTCCCGCGCCTCTGCTTCGTGAACAAGCTCGACCGCGCCGGCGGCTCGTTCGAGCGCTCGGTCGCCTCCATCCGGAAGCGCCTGTCGCTCCCGCCGCTGCCCGTCCAGATCCCGGTGGGCGCGGAGCGCGACTTCCGGGGCGTGATCGACCTCGTGCGCATGGAGGCGCTCCTCTGGCCGGAGGACGGCCTCGGCGACACGTACGAGACCGTGCCCGTGCCGCGGGAGATGGAGGAGGACGCGGCGATCCACCGCCTCGAGCTGGTCGCGGCGCTCGCCGATCTCGACGACGCGGTCGCGGACAAGTACCTCGCGGAGGAGCCCGTCGACGCGGAGCTGCTCGCCGCCGCGGTCCGGCGCGTGACGCTCGCGTGCAAGGGCACGCCGGTGCTCTGCGGCGCGGCGCTCCGGAACAAGGGAATCCAGCCGCTCCTCGACGCGGTCCTCGCCTACCTGCCTTCCCCGCTCGACGTGCCGCCGGCGACGGGCGTGCACCCCGAGACGGAGCGTCCCGAGGATCGCGCCTGCGACGACGGCGGGCCGTTCTCCGCGCTGGTCTTCAAGAGCTTCGCGGACCGCCACGGCGACCTCGTCTACCTGCGCATCTACAGCGGCACGCTGGCGGAGAACGGCCACGCCTACAACCCGCGCGCGCGGAAGGGCGAGCGGATCCAGCAGCTCTACCGCATGCACGCGAACGAGCGCGAGAGGATGAAGGAGGCGCACGCGGGCGACATCGTGGCGACGGTGGGCCTCAAGTACGCGGTGACCGGCGACACGCTTTGCGAAAAGGCGCACCCGATCCTCTTCGAGGGCGCGCGGTTCCCCGAGACCGTCATCTCGATGGCGGTCGAGCCGAAGAGCAGCGCCGACCGGGACCGCATGGTCGAGGTGCTCAGGCGGCTGAAGCGCGACGACCCGACCTTCGACTATCACGACGACGAGGAGACCGGCCAGACGCTCATCGCGGGGATGGGGGAGCTCCACCTCGAGGTGCTCGTCCACCGGATGCTCCGCGACTTCCAGCTCGCGGTGAACGTCGGCAGCCCCCGCGTCTCCTACCGCCAGACGCTCCAGGGGAGGGGCGCCGGGGAGGGGAGGTTCGAGCAGGAGGCGGCGAACAAGAGGCAGTTCGGCCACGTCGCCGTCGAGGCGGCCCCGCTCGACCGTACCGAGGGCTTCAAGGTCGACTGGGACGACAGGGTCCGGAT
>JAKLKT010000454.1 GCA_023150495.1 Planctomycetota bacterium | reverse complement strand
CAGAAACCCAAGGAGAACCCATGAGATCGTTCCTGAGGACCATCGGCGCGGCGGCGCTGCTTTCCGGGGCCGCCTTCGCCCAGGCGGTGAACGTCGACCCCGCGCTTCCCGAGTACCGCCCGGTCGAGGGCGTATCGGGCAACCTGAAGAGCATCGGCTCCGACACGATGAACAACGAGATGAGCCTCTGGGCCGAGGGGTTCAAGGCCTTCTATCCGAACGTCCAGGTCGAGATCGAGGGCAAGGGCTCCTCGACGGCGCCCGCGGCGCTCATCGCGGGCACGGCGCACTTCGGGCCGATGAGCCGGCCCATGAAGGCGAAGGAGATCGACGACTTCGAGAAGCGGTTCGGCTACAAGCCGACGGCCTTCCGCACGAGCCTCGACATGCTCGCGGTCTACGTCCACAAGGACAACCCGATCAAGGGGCTCACGATGCAGCAGGTCGACGCGATCTTCTCGAAGACGCGGAAGGGCGGGTTCGACAAGGACATCCGGACCTGGGGCGACCTCGGCCTCACGGGCGAGTGGGCGGACAAGCCGATCAGCCTCTACGGCCGCAACAGCGCCTCGGGCACCTACGGCTACTTCAAGGAGCACGCGCTCTTCAACGGCGACTACAAGGACGCCGTCAAGGAGCAGCCGGGCAGCAGCTCGGTGGTGCAGGGCGTCGCGAGCGACAAGTTCGCGATCGGCTACAGCGGCATCGGCTACTTGACGGCCGACGTGCGCGCCGTCCCGCTCGCGCTGGACGCGAAGGGCGCGTTCGTCCCGGCGACGCCGGACCACGCCTACAGCGGCGACTACGCCCTCTCCCGGTTCCTGCTCTTCTACGCGAACATCAAGCCCGGCGAGCCGGTGGATCCGCTCCGCCGCGAGTTCGTCCGCTACGTCTTCAGCAAGCAGGGCCAGAAGGACGTCGTCAAGGACGGCTACTACCCCGTGACCGCGAAGATCGCGGCCGAGGAGCTGGCCAAGGTGCTCGGCGTCTCGCCCGGCGGGCAGGGCTTGAGCACGCCCCCGACCCCCCGCCGCCGCACGACGCGCCGGTCGGTCTTCGTGATCGAGCGGATCTCCCGCTACCTGATCACGGCGGGCGGGCTCGGGACGATCCTCGCCGTCTCGCTCGTCTTCGTCTTCCTCGCCTCGGTCGTGGTGCCGCTCTTCCTTCCCGCCTCGGCGAAGGAATCGCCCCGCGTCGCCGCGCCCGGGGCGGGCCATCCGCCGCCGGACGCGATCGCGATCGACGACTACATGGTGGCCGGCTGGACCTACCATCCCGACGGCGCCGTCGAGTCGTTCCGCCTGGACACCGGGGAGGCCCTCTCCCGCCGGACCGTCTTCGACGGCGCGGTGCCCAGCGCCGCCGCCGTGCACGGGGGCGACAAGGGGATCTTCGGGTTCCCGGACGGCACGCTGCGTTTCGCGAGCATCCGGATCGCCCAGCGCGCCGTGCCGCAGGAGAGCCTCCCCGAAGCGCTGCGCGCGCTCCCCGCCGGCGAGCGTGCCACGCACGCCGGCGGCGTCCTCGAGCGCACCAGGGAGGGGGAGTTCCTCCTGAGCGCGCTCGACGTGCACGTCGAGCAGCCGATCCGGATCGAGCCGCCCTCCAGGGTGCTCCTCGTGGACTCCTCGAGCCATGGCGACACCGCGCGCCTCGCCGCGATCACCGAGGACGGCCGTCTCATCCTCCAGGGCGTGCGGGAGCGGCCGAACATGCTGACCGGGGAGGTGGCCCTCACGGTCACGAACGGCGAGATCCGGCTCCCCCAGCTCCAGGGCGGCGAGCCGCCGCGGTACGTCCGCGTGTCGGGCGTCGGCGACTCGACCTACGTGGTGTGGGAGGACGGGCGCACGGTGCGCCTTGACACGCGCGACATCGCCGCGCCCGAGGTCGTCGAGATCCTCGACATCCTGCCGGAGCCCCGCGCCCGGGTGACCGCGCTCGAGTTCATGATCGGCCGCATGACGCTCGTCGCAGGCGACTCGATGGGCCGCGTGCGCGGGTGGTTCTGCATCAAGCCCGACGACGCCGGCACGAAGGACGGCGCGCTCCTCGTCCAGGCGCACGAGCTCGAGCCCGGCGAGGGCCCGGTGACCGCGATCGGCACCTCCCGCCGCGGCCGGATGCTCTCGGTCGCCTACGCGGGCGGCGCCGTGCGGCTCTTCCAGATGACCACGGAGAAGACGATCGCCGAGGTCGCGGCGCCGGCGGGGACGGCGCTGCGGGCGGTCGCGCTCTGCCCCAAGGAGGACGGCATCGTCGCCACGGACGGGAGCACGCTCTTCGCATGGCGGATCGACGCGAAGCACCCGGACGCGACGCTCTCCTCGATGTTCCTGCGGGTCTGGTACGAGGGCTACCCGCAGCCGGACCACTCGTGGCAGTCGTCGTCGGGGACCGACGACTTCGAGGCGAAGTTCGGTCTCTGGCCGCTCGTGTTCGGCACGATCAAGGCGACGTTCTACTCGATGCTCTTCGGCGCGCCGCTCGCGATCCTCGCCGCGATCTTCACGAGCGAGTTCCTCGCCGGGGCGACGAAGGCGCGCGTGAAGCCGATCATCGAGACGATGGCGAGCCTCCCGAGCGTGGTGCTCGGGTTCCTCGCCGCCATCGTGATCGCCCACCAGGTGGAGGGGAGCGTCCCGGAGGTCCTCTCGTGCTTCGTGACGATCCCCTTCGCGCTCCTGCTCGGCGCGAACCTCTGGCAGTCGCTCCCGGGGCAGGGCCGCCGCGGGCGCCTGCGGTCCTGGCGGATCGTCTTCCTCTTCGTCATGGCGGTCGCGGGCGTCGGGCTCGGATTCCTCGCCGGGCCCGTCGTCGAGCGCCAGCTGTTCGCGGGCGACATCAAGGCGTGGCTCCACGGGCAGGTCGGGACCGGCACGGGCGCATGGATGTTCCTCATGCTGCCGGCGTCGGCCGTGCTCGTGGCGTTCGCGATGGCGTGGTTCGTGAACCCGGCGCTGCGCACCATCTCCCGCGACTGGGGGGCCGGGGCGATGGCCCGCGCCGAGCTCCTCAAGTTCCTCGCGGGCTCCCTCGCGGTCCTCCTCCTCTCGGTGCTGCTCTCGCTCTTCCTGACCCACGTCTTCGGCTGGGATCCGCGGGGCGCGTTCGTCGGGACCTATGTCCAGCGCAACGCGCTCGTCGTCGGGTTCGTGATGGGGTTCGCGATCATCCCGATCATCTACACGATCTCCGAGGACGCGCTCTCCGGGGTGCCGGAGCACCTGCGCGCCGCCTCGCTCGCCGCCGGCGCCACGGCATGGCAGACGGCCGTCCGGATCATCCTCCCGACGGCGATGAGCGGGATCTTCTCCGCGCTCATGGTCGGGTTCGGGCGAGCCGTGGGCGAGACGATGATCGTGCTCATGGCGGCGGGCAACACGCCGGTGCTCGAGTGGAACGTCTTCAACGGGTTCCGGACCCTCTCGGCGAACATCGCGGTCGAGATGCCGGAGGCGGTGCAGGGAAGCACGCACTACCGGACGCTCTTCCTCGCCGCGCTCGTGCTCTTCGCCATGACCTTCGCCGTCAACACGGTCGCGGAGGCGGTCCGCCTTCGCGTGCGCAAGAGGGCCTACGAGCTGTGAGCGTCACCGTCTCCCCGCCCCCCCCCGCCGCCCCCCCCCGCCCCGCTCCCCGGGGGCGCCGGATGACGCCGCTCTTCGCGCACGGCGAGACCATGGTGTGGTTCACGGGCGGCGCCTTCGCCCTCTGCGTGCTGATGATCCTCGGCCTCGTCGCGCTCGTCGTCGCCTTCGGCGGGCGCACGTTCTGGCCCGTGCCCGTGGTGCGGATCGAGATGCTCGACGGGAGCGTCGCCATGGGCGAGGTCACGCGCGACGAGTCCTACCGCCCGGAGAGGTCGCTGCTCGAGGGCGTTCCGGCCGAGTCGCGCGACGACGCGTGGCGCCGGATCGAGGCGGCGGGCGGGACCGCCACGCGGCGCCTCGTGCGGACGGGCAACTACGATCTCGACGGGACGCACTTCCAGTGGGTCGCCGGATACGCGGTCAAGGCGGAGTCGGAGCCCGAGTGGGCGATCGTCATCGAGCGGCTCTCGTGG
>JAKLKT010000453.1 GCA_023150495.1 Planctomycetota bacterium | reverse complement strand
GGGCGACCCGGCCGCCGTCCGCCCCGGCGCATCCCCGTCCCGGCCGCGCGCCGCGACGGGGTCGAGCGGCCTTCGGAGCCGACCGCGGCCGCGGTGCGCCCGCGCGTCAGGGACGGATCCACCGCACGGCCACGGACACGCCGATCATGAACACCACGATCCCGCCGAGGGTCACGAGCCACGCGCGCAGTGCGTGGCGGAGGATCACGCGCATGTCCTCGCGGTGGGCCGCCGCGGTCACGAGCGCGATGGCGAGGCAGAGCGGCGGGAGCAGCACGAACTCGGCGAGCTGGACCAGGGCGAGCGGGCACTGGATCACGACGGCGTGCCTCCCGGCGGCGCGGCGCCGGCTTCCGGCTCGCGCCGGGCCGCGACGCTCCTGCCGCAGGTGGCCACGAAGTCCATCATGGCGACCACGTTGAGCAGGCACGCGACCGCCGTGTAGGTGAGGCCGAGCTGGAGGAACCGGATCTTGTGGTCGAGCTCGAGGTGGCGCGTGAGGAACCAGCCGAGCGCCGTCTCTCCGGCGTTGAAGAGATACGCGCCGAAGTAGATCGGGTCACGCTCGAGGCTCAGGTTGCGCCCCTCGGCCAGCGCGGTGCCGGCGAGGAACGCGAGCGTGATCGTCGCGAAGTAGAGGAGCGCCTTCGCGCGGCGCCCGATGATCAGGTGGCCGAGGCCGGGAACGATCCACGCCGCGAGGATGCCGGCGAGGGTCAGCTCGGGCGAAATGGGGGGGCCCGGGGGGGCCTCCTCGTCCCGGTGGACGAGGCTGTCGCGCCTGCCGCGGAGCCCGTGCCCGATCCACGAGGACCCGATCGCGATCGCGACGATCGCGAGGATGGCGGCGCGGTTCTCGGGATCGTTGGCCTTCGAGTAGGCGAAGACGGCGCATCCCGCCGCGATCAGCGAGGCGCCCCCCGCGATGCGGAGGAGCCTCTCCCGAGGGGTGAGCCGGACCGTCGGTTCCATGCTGCGGCACCCGAGGATACTGGCCGATGCGAGGCCCGGACAGTTCCCGGCCGTGCAGGCCCTCCGAAGCCGTGGTATTCTCCGCGCCTTCGCGCCGATGGGTGGCCTCGAGGGCAGGACGCGCGTCCGCGTTCGGTACGCCGAGACCGACTGCATGGGCCGCGCGTACCACGCGAACTACCTCATCTGGTTCGAGTGCGGTCGCGTGGAGCTGCTGCGGTCGCGGGGGTTCGACTACGCGCGCGTCGAGCGGGAGCAGGAGTGCTACCTGCCCGTCTTCGAGGCCCATGTGAAGTACCTCGCACCGGCGTTCTTCGACGACGAGCTCGAGATCACGGCCCGGATCGAGGACTACAGCTTCGTCCGGCTCACGTTCGCCTACGAGGCGCGCCGCGTCCGGGACGACGTCCTTTGCGCCGAGGGCCGGACGGTGCTTGCCGCCGTCGACGCGAAGGGGCAGCCGAGGAAGCTCCCCGCGGACCTACGCGCCTACCTCGACAAGCTCCCCCTGCCGCCCGAGCAGGAGCGCCGCCGGCAGTCGCGGGCCCTCCGCTAGACTTGGCCGCCGCCGCACGGCCGGGGCGGCCCGCATGGCCCGCCGCGCGCCCGGCGCCGGACATTCCGCCGACGCCGGTGGGGTCCCGGGAAGATCGGGCGGGTATCCTTCGTCCCAATGATCACGATGCGCCGCGTCCTTCTCGCCGTGCCGGCCCTCCTCCTCGGGGGCTGCGCCGCCCCGGAGAAGGAGCCGGACATCGTCGTCCCGTACGAGGACAAGGTGAAGGAGGCGCTCGAGCAGGGCGGCAACGAGGAGGGGCAGACCATCCGCCGCACCTACCAGAACGTCCGGCGCTACGAGGAGCTGCGGATCGAGATGCAGGAGCAGCCCATGGCGGCGATGCGCCGCACGATCGGGCGCGCGGTCGACGACGACTTCGAGGTGTTCAGGAAGCACGCCCTCGACAAGGAGTCCGTCACCCTCCGCAACTGGTCCGTCGCCTGCCTCGGCTTCGCGATCGAGAAGCGCGTCGAGGCGAGGAAGCTGCTCCAGTCGATGCTCACTGACGAGATGACCGCGCCGTGGCTCCTCGCCAACGCGTGCAAGTCGCTGTCGGTGCTGCGGGACAAGGAGACCGACCTCTCCCTGGTGGTCCGCCTCGTCAGCCACGGCGACCCCGAGGTGCGCACGTGCGCGGCCACCGCCGTGAAGGAGATCTGGTTCGTCTCGGAGACGCCGCGCGACCTCACGCCGGAGTACTTCGCCGCGATCGACCGCCTCGTCGCGCTCCTCCACGACGACGCGACCACGCGCGGCCGCCGCGCCGCGGTGTGGGCGCTCGCGAACCTCCACCATCCCGCGGTCCTCGAGCACCTGCTCGGCGCGCTCGAGGATTCCGATGCCGAGGTGCAGGTCGGCGCGCTGCGCGGGATCGAGATGCTCGGCGACGCGCGCGCGATCGAGCCGCTCTGCGAGTACCTCGACGGGAGCCCGCAGGACGGGCCCGCGTCGTTCGCCGTGCGCGCGCTGCAGCAGATCGCGGTGCAGAACGGCTTCGCGCAGACGAAGAGCGAGCTCGAGTCGCTCGGCACGAGCGGCAAGGCGTGGCGGAAGTGGTTCAGGAGCCAGCGGATGAAGTAGCCCCCGGGCGCGAAGCGGGCGAGGCAAGCGGGGAGGCCCCCGGAACCCCCCCGAAGCCCGGTCAGAGGGTCCGGCGCGGCGGGTTCGGCCCGACCGGCTAGGGCTCGCGGGAAGCGTCGACCTCGATCACGCCGCGGCCCTCGACCGACTCCGGCGTGTTGTTCGGTGCGTAGACCTGCTCCGGAGGCTCCTGGGGCTCGCCGCGACCGCAGGCCGCGAGGAGCGGCAGCAGCGGGACCCATCGCACCCGCGCCATCCTACAGCACCGCGGCGGGGTCGATGTCGATCACGAGGTCGACGCGGCGGGGCACGCGCGCGCCGCGGGCCGCCGCGCAGGCGCGTGCGAGCGCACCGGCGCTCTTCGAGAGCAGGAGCACCATGTAGCGCCACTTGCCGCGCACGCGCTCGATCGGCGCCTTCGCGGGACCGCGCAGCTCGACCATCCCGCCC
>JAKLKT010000452.1 GCA_023150495.1 Planctomycetota bacterium | reverse complement strand
GGCGCCGCGGCGCCGACGTGGCCGATGAGCCCCGCGATGAGCGCCTCCCCGACGTCCTTCGCCTTCCCGGCCTTGCGGCCGGGCGCGTGGACCGTGAGGTCGACGAAGCCGAACGCGTCGCCCCGTCCCGCGGCGCGGCGCGCCTCCTCGAGCCGCCCGTCGCCCGCGAGCCCCTCGCCGGCGCGGCCCCGGACCACGCCGAGGAGGATCTGGTCGGTGCTCGCGGCAAGCACGTCGCCGTCGAGGCAGAGGAAGGCGGGGCCGAGCTGCCAGAGCGCGGGGAGCGTGCCGTCGGCGGGGACGACGACCGCGCGCTGCTGCTTCGTGAGGATCTCGGCACCGGCGAGGATCTGCTCCGCGGCCTTCGGGTCGACGCGCGCGAGGAGGAGGAGGCGCTGCGGCGAGCCGTATGCCGCCGCGGCGATCTCCCGGCCCGCGATCGCGCGGAAGAGGCCTTGAAAGTCGTGGCCGGTCGCGCCCTTCACGAACGCCTCGGCGAAGAGCGCCTGCGCCATCTGCGGCGAGGCGAGCGCCCGCTTCAGCCCCGCGCTGTCCCTCAGCGCCGCGGCGAGCGGCGACGCGAGGACGTCATCGAGCTTCCTCCCGAGGTCCCTCGCCTCGAAGTAGGCCGTGGCGCCCTTCGGGAGCCGGTCGGAGAGCGGCCCCTCCTCGGCCGCGACGGGAAGGGCGAGGACGAGAAGGATCGCTGCGAGACGCATGCGCGCACCTCCAAGGACCGTCGCCACCTTACGCGAAGGGAATGCCACCTGGACGTGGCCTCCCGGGCGGGCTCCCGCCGGCGCGGTGTACGGAAAGCTCACGCAGTGGGAAAGGGAGGGGGTGCGGGGGCCGGGCGCGCCGGTGACCTACCGGGGCGGCGTGGTCGGCGGCATCGTGCCGCCGGCGGCCTTGGCGGCGCGCTTCGCGGCCTTCTTCGCCTGCTTCTCCTTGATGGAGAGCTTCGGCTTGTTCTGCTTGTCCCGGGACTGCTGGCCCTTGGCCATGGGATTGCTCCTTCCGCCTCGGTCGTCGGAGGCGATTCGACGCGAGAGCTTAGGCCCCCCGTCCGACGGATTCGGTGCGGTCCCGCGCCCCCCGGACCCCCTCTGCATCGCAGCCGCGAGGCGTCCGCAACCCCTTCTGCGACAAGGACCTGCAATGTCTGGAATCTCCTTGCCGGTCCCCCTAGAATCGCGCGCTTCCATGGAGACGATCGCAGCCACGCTTCCCGCGAAGAAGCCCTACTCCTTCACGAACGGGAAGCTCGCCATGTGGCTCTTCCTCGGCTCGGACGCGATGGGCTTCATGGGGCTCATCGGCGCCTACATCGTGCTCCGCATCACGTCGCCCGACTGGATGAACGGAAAGCTCGACCCGGGCTTCGGGATCAACCTCACGGGCTTCATGACCTTCCTCCTCATCGTGAGCTCCGTGACGATGGTCACCGCGCTCGCGAAGATCGAGAAGGGCGACCGGAAGGGGCTGCTCTTCTGGCTCGGGATGACGATCCTCGGCGGCGCAACGTTCCTCGGCCTCCAGGCGTACGAGTGGAACCTCTTCATCCACCACATCGCGGACCTCGCGTCGGCCTACACGGCCGAGACGGGGAAGGAAGCGCCGTTCACGAACTACCAGGCGACCTTCTTCTCCCTGACCGGGTTCCACGGGCTCCACGTGACGATCGGCGTCGTCTACCTGAGCTGCATCTGGGTGCGCGCCTGGCAGGGCGCGTACACGGCGGAGAACCACAGCCCGGTCGAGCTGGTCGGGCTCTACTGGCACTTCGTCGATCTCGTGTGGATCGTCCTCTTCACGATCATCTACCTCCTCCCGGAGCCGCCGGCATGAGCGAGAACGCGCAGGTCTCCCACCCCTACTACCGCATCTTCGGGATCCTCACGGTCCTGACGGTCGCGGAGATCCTCTGGGTGTTCGTCGTCCCCCACTCGCGCATGATGCTCGCGGCGGGGCTCGGGATCCTCGCGGCGGCGAAGGCGGCGCTCGTCGGCCTCTACTACATGCACCTGAAGTACGAGGGCAAGCTGCTCTGGGTGGTGGCGCTCTTCCCGCTCACGCTCGTGATCGTGATGATCGCGGGCTTCCTCCCCGACGCCATCGCCCCTTACTAGCGGTACGGTGCCAGGCACCGATCCGCTAACATCCGTGCGGGCGGAGTTCCTGCACCCGCTGGCGCTCGCGATCATCCGCCGGGGGCGCCATCGCCTGCCGCGATCCTCGCGAGTGCCTCTTCCTCGTCGTGTCCGTGTTCGTCATCGGGTGCGGGGTCGAGTCGGAGCTCCGCGCGTTGTCCGACACCATGCGCTCGCCGAGGCACGGACCGCGCCGCGCCCCCTCCCCCCGGCCCCCTCCGATCCGCCGCCCGTGGCAGGCTCGGCTACGATGGGCGCACGATGATCCGCGCGGCGGCCCTCGCGACCCTCGTCCTCGCCACGACCGCAGCCGCCCAGGACGGGTTCAAGGCGTGGAAGGACGAGATCAAGAAGCTCGAGCGCGCCGAGCAGAAGTTCTGGGGGGAGTTCCAGCGGCGGTTCATCGATGCGCTCCTCACGCTCGAGAAGCCCGCCGTCGACGCCGCCGCGCGCCCGGTCGAGGCGATCAACTACGTCCTCGACTACTCCGCGCTGCGCGCCCTCTACGCCGACCACGCGCTGATCGAGGAGACCAAGGGCAAGGCGGATCTCGCGCTCGCCGCGTCGGGCGACCCGAAGGCGCTCGAGGAGCTCTTCGAGGCGCTCATGGGCGTCGCGAAGCGGATCGACGACGCCGAGGCGTCGCTCCTCTCCGCGCGGCCGCAGCAGCAGGGCACGCGCTACGACCAGCGGCCCGGCGTCGAGCGCGACGGCCTCGCCATCCGGCTCGACGCGCTCCAGCGCGCGATCGCGCAGTGCCCCGGCGCCGCAGCGTTCCTCGCGGACGAGGGGATGAAGAGCGCCGCGAAGAAGGACGGGAAGCGCTCGATCATCCGCCGCGTCGCCGTGCTCGACGCGCTCGGCCTCTGCGCGGGCGAGGACGCGGTCGCGGGCCTCACCCCGCACGCGGCCGCGCCGGAGTCGT
>JAKLKT010000451.1 GCA_023150495.1 Planctomycetota bacterium | reverse complement strand
GAGGACGACGAGCGCGCCTTCCGTGCGCTCCATCTCCCCGATGCGCGGCTCGAGCAGGAGCGCGAAGAGCGCCGCGAGCGCCACGGCGCGGAGCGCGAGCGCGGGCAGGGCGCCCCGCGCGCCTCGCAGCAGGAGAGGGAGGAGGAGCGCGAGGAGGAGGGGGAGGAGCAGCCACGCGCGCTCCTTCGCGGCGAACACGACCTCGGGGAGGCGGAGGAGATCCGACGCCCAGCGGCCCGCCGTCTCGAGGCTCACCGGATCAGGAGGGGCCGGGCCCAGACGGCGTTGTCGAGCTCGGGGGAGTCCGCCGATCCCTTCGGGGACTTCTCCGGCGGGACCAGCGAGACGAGGATCGTCAATGTCTTCGCGCCCTCGACCGGCACGCGGACGCGCGCGGGCTCGCGGCCTCCTTCGACCGGGGAGGACTCGTACGCGACGCGGCCGTCCACCTTCACCGTGAAGACCACGCTGCCCGTGCCTGCCCCGTGGCCGTAGCCCTTGCCGAGCACCTCGTCGTCGATGCCGCACACCGCCTCGAACGCGCGGAACCGGCCGCCGAGCGCGAAGGTCAGCTCGGTCGTGGGGCGGACGCCGATGCCCTTGTAGTACTGCTGCCCCTTGAGCGAGATCACGTTGCCGTCGGGGCTCCGGTCCATGCGCACCGGGCAGAGGAAGTCGAGCGTCGCGTCCGCCGCCGGCCCCTCGAGCAGGGGGAAGAAGGGCTCGCGCTTCACCTCGGAGGGCTCGAGGTCGGAGACGTGGACGAAGCTGCCGCCGAGGAAGGAGAGCGCCGCGATCCTCGAGGTCGGGACGAGCACGGCGACGCCCGACGGCGTCTGGCCGCGCAGCTGCCCCGCCGCCACCCGGAACGAGCGCTCGAGGACGATCGCGCTCCCGTCCGCGAGGCGCGCGACGACGCGCAGGTCGTCCGGAAGCGCGCTCTTCTCGTTGTCGACGTAGACGGCGGCGAGGTCCTTGTACGCGACCTCGCCCGTGCCGAGCTCGCCGCGGTCCATCTCGATGCCCGACTGCGTGAACGCCGCGAGCGTCCCCTCGATGCGGGCGCCCGTGAGCCGGTACGCGGCGTCCTGCCCCGGCATCCGCACGAGGCGCGAGGCGCCCGGCACCTTCGTGCCGTCGGCCCGCCGGACGGCGAGGACCGCATCGATCGGGATGTCGAGCGCGCCCGTCGACTCGAAGAGCACGGGGCTCTTCACCCGCACCTTCTCCCCCGCGTCCGCGTCGGCCGGGGCGAGCAGGACCCCGCGGATGCGGGTGCCGTCGACCAGCTCCAGCTCGAAGGGGTGGGAGGCCGGGGGGGGAGCCGCGGGGGGCGGCACGATGGCGACCTCGACCACCTGGGCCGTCGGGACCTGGACGGACGTGCCGGCCGCGGTCTGGACGCCGATCCCCTTGTCGTCGGCCACGAGCGAGATGCCCCGGACGGGCTCCGCGGCCTCGAGCGTGGTCACGAGGACGTCCGCCCGGGCGGAGAGCCCGATCGCAAGAAGGCTGAGCGCGAGGCGTGTCGCCACCGGAGGGATTATAAGGGGGGGCGATCGGGCCCGTGCGGCGCGGCTTGCGGCGCCGCTGGGGCCGGGCTAGGATGCCGCGCCGCGCCGCGGGGGCGTGGCGCGACGCTCCGCTCACCGCATGAAAGTCGCCTTCGCCGCCCTGACCGATGTCGGGCTCGTTCGCCAGAACAACGAGGACGCCTACGTCGTCTGCGTCGCCAAGGGCCGCCACTTCATCCCGCCGCCCGCCTCGAACGAGGGGGTGACCGAGGCGGATGCCCGGGGCGTGCTCTTCGCCGTCGCGGACGGGATGGGCGGGGCGCTCGCGGGCGAGGTGGCGTCGAAGATGGCCGTCGAGGCATTGGCCCGCGCCCTCGAGGACCTGCGCCCCGAGGACGACGACGAGACGGCGCGCAACCGGGTCCTCGACGCGATCCGGCAGGCCAACGAGAAGATCTACGAGGCCTCGGCCTCGAACCCGCAGCAGCGGGGGATGGGGACGACGCTCACCGCGGCGCTCATCCGCGACGGCCGCTGCCTCTTCTTCCAGGTGGGGGACAGCAAGGGGTTCATCCACCGGGAGGGGCACCTCCACCAGATGACCGAGGACCAGTCGCTGATCGGCAAGCTGATCCAGGACAAGGTCATCACCGCCGAGGACGCGGAGCACCTCGAGGGCGGCCGGAACATCATCCTGCAGGCGCTCGGCGCGGAGCCGACCGTCCGCGTCGACGTCACGACCGCGAGCCTCTTCGAGGGGGACTCCGTCCTCCTCTGCACGGACGGCCTCCACGGCAGCATCCGGCACAAGGAGATCGAGGAGATGGTCGGCCGCGTCACGGACCCCGGCAAGCTCGCCGAGGATCTCGTGCGCGAGGCCCGCGACCGCGGCGGCCCCGACAACATCACGGTCGTCGAGATCTCCGTGCTCGAGGGTGCCACCGAGGCCCGGCCCCCGGGCCTCCTCTCCCGGCTCGCGGGGATCTTCAAGGGGAAGCCGTAGCGAGACTGCAGGCTGCAGGCACGGAAGCGGCAGCCGCGACCCGCGGGCTCGAGGCCGGCCGAGCCGCGTGAAGGCGGGGCGCTCTCTGCCCCTTCCCCGCGCCCCATCCCCCTTGCCACGCCGGCTCGCGCGGCGAGCCATCCCCCCCGGGGGCCGCTCGCGTCGGCACCCATTACAATCCGCGGGAACTTGAGGGAGCGGAGCTCGTCCAAGGCGGAGGCGGATCCGGCAAGGGACGCGGAGCTCGTCGCGCGGGCGCGCGGCGGCGACCGCGCCGCCTTCGACGAGCTGGTCCTCCGCCACGAGGATCGCGTGTTCAACATGGCCCTCCGGATGCTCGGCAACAAGGACGACGCGCTCGACCTCGCGCAGGAGGTCTTCCTCTCCGCCTACCGGGCGCTCGCGGGCTTCGAGATGAAGGCGCTCTTCTCGACGTGGCTCTACCGCGTGACCGTGAACCGGTGCCGCGACGAGATGCGCCGCCGGGCGACCGTGAAGCACACGCGACCGCGACCGCTCGGCGCGGGGCGCGACGCGGACGACCCGCCCGCGGATCCCCCG
>JAKLKT010000450.1 GCA_023150495.1 Planctomycetota bacterium | reverse complement strand
TGGATCGGCCGGCCGCGCGCGGACCTCGACCTCGGGCGGGGCGGAGGGGCGGGGGGAACCGACGAACCGGGCGTGCGGCTCCCCGGCTTCCCGGCCGAACTACCTAGGTAGGGACCCGCCCTTGGCGGTGCGGCGTCTTCATGCGTACGCTCGCCGTCGTCACGAACATCCCGACGCCCTACCGGGTGCCGCTCTTCAACACCCTCGCGGAGGCGCTGCCTGAAGTGGGGTGGCGGCTCCACGTCCTCTTCGGGTCGCAGGGCAACGCCCGCCGGCGGTGGGACGTGTCGGAGCAGGGGTTCGCGTTCCCCTGCGAGTTCCTCGGGGGCTGGAACCTCCGCCTCGGCACCGAACGGATCCTGAACACCTACGGCGGCCTCGGCGACGCGCTGCGGCGCATCCGCCCCGGCGGCATCGTCTGCACGGGCTACTCCGCCGGCACCGTGGCGGCCTCGCGCTACGCGCGGAAACACGGGATCCCCCTCGCGATCTGGTCGGGAACGGTCCCCGGCCCGCTCGAGCGCGAGTGGTGGCGCGTCCTCCTCCGCCGGTGGCTCGTGCGGAAGAGCGACGGCTTCCTCGCCTACGGCTCGGCCGCGCGCGAGTACCTCGTCTCCCTCGGCGCGGACCCGGGCCGCATCCACATCGCATGGAACACGGTCGAGACGGACCGATTCCTCAAGCTCCCCCTCCCCCGGAGCCCCCTCCCCTCCGAGCCGCTGCGGCTGCTCACGGTCGGCTACCTCGAGCGGCGGAAGCGGGTCGACCTCGCGATCGAGGCTGTCGCCGCCGCGGCGCGCCGCGGCTCGGATGTCGAGCTCGAGGTCGCGGGCGACGGCACCGAGCGCGCGGCGCTGGAGGCGCTCGCGGCGGACCTCGGGGTCGCGGGGCGCGTGCGGTTCCTCGGCAACGTCGCGTACGACGCGATACCCGCGCTCCACGGGCGTGCCCACGGGTTCCTCTTCCCGACGGAACACGACATCTGGGGGCTCGCGCTCGTCGAGGCGATGGCGGCCGGGAAGGCGTGCGTCGCCTCGGTGCGCGCGGGCGCGACGCGCGATCTCGTCACGGACGGCGTGACGGGCTACGCGGTGGACTTCGAGCGGACGGAGGCGGTCGCGAGACGGCTCGCAGCGATGCGCGAACGGGTCGAGGAGCTCGGGGCGGCGGCGCGCGCGCGGGTGCAGTCGGGGTTCACGCTCGCGAAGAGCGGCGAGGGCTGGCAGGAGCTCGTCTCGGGATGGTAGCCCATGGAAAGTCGCTCGGCGTCGCGTTCCTCGCGCCCACGCCGCCGCCGGTCATGGGGCCCTCGATCGCGACCCGCATCGTGCTCGACGGGCCGATCCCGGGGGACCTGCGCCTCTTCCACATCGACACCGCCGACCGCCGGGCCCTCGACACCCTGGGGCGCATCGACATCCTCAACGTCTGGAACGCGGTCCGCACGTCGGCGCGCCTCTTCTGGACGCTCCTCGTGCACCGCCCGCGCCTCGTCTACATCCCGATCAGCCAGACTACGCTCGGGTATCTGCGCGACAGCCTCTACCTCCTGATCGCGTGGCTCTTCCGCTCGCGTGTCGCGATCCACCTGCGCGGCGGCGACTTCCGCGAGTTCCACGACGGCTGCGGCCGCGCGATGCGACGCTGGATCCGGTTCTCGCTGCGCCACGTCGACGGCGTCATCGTCCTCGGCGAGTGCCTGCGGCCGCTCTTCACGCCGTTCGTCCCCGGCGAGCGCATCCACGTCGTCTCGAACGGGGAGGACTTCCCCGAGCTGCAGGGCTGCGAGCGCGACTATGCGCGTCGCGACCTGCACGTCGTCTACCTCGGCACGCTGATGTCCGTGAAGGGGGTGGACGACCTCCTGCGCGCCGTGCCCCTCGTGCTGGCGCACCACCCGGGCACGCGATTCACGCTGGCGGGCGAGTGGTGCGGCGAGGACTTCCGGCGCTGGGCCGAGGCGTTCGTGCGCGAGCAGGGGATCGCGGAGCACGTGCGGTTCGCGGGGCCCGTCGACCGGGCGGCCAAGACCGCGCTGCTGCGCGAGGCCGACCTCTTCGTGCTCCCCAGCACGCGGGAGGGTCACCCGTGGGCGATCGTCGAGGCGCTCGCCGCCGGGCTCCCGATCGTCAGCTGCGACACCGGCTGCGTGCGCGAGAGCGTGCTCGACGGATGCAACGGGCGGCTCGTCCCCATGCGCGCGCCCGGGGAACTCGCGCGCGCGATCGACGGGATGCTCTCGACGCCGGAGCGGCTCGCGCGCATGTCGCGCGAGAGCCGCTCGCACTACCTTTCGCGCTTCACGAGGAACCACTTCCGCTCGGGCCTGTTCGAGGCCCTGCGCGATACGGCGGGACGGCCGTGCGCGTGATCCTCGCCGCGGGCAAGCGCGGCCACTACTACCTGACCGCCCGCGCGCTGCGGCAGGAGGGCGTGCTCGCGCGGTTCGTGACCGGGGTGTGGTTCGGGGAGCGGAGCCCCTGGCGGGCCATCGTGCCGTCGCGGCGCGTGCGCGTCCGAAGCGACCCGGCGCTCGCCGGGGCGCCGGTCCGGAGCCTCTGGCCCCTCGAGGCGGCCTACGGGGTGGCGCGGATCGCGCTCGGCCCGCGCCGGTTCATCACGAACGCGTACAACGCCGCTTTCGACCTCGCCACGATCCCCTTCCTGCGGGGAGGCGACATCTTCCACGTGGCGAACACCTACGGGTTGCGCAGCGGCGCCGCTGCCCGCCGCGCGGGCATGCGGCTGGTGGTCGATCAGCAGAGCGTCCACCCGCTCCGCCTGCGGGAGGCCGTCCGAGAGGCCCACGTGCGCCTCGGTCTCGAGCCGCCGCCGTTCGACGCGCGCACGGCATCGCGAATCGTGGGCGAGCTCGAGCAGGCGGACCTCATCCTCGCGCCGTCGCGGTTCGTGCTCGAGCAGAACGTCCGCGCCGGCATCCCGGCGGCGCGCCAGCGGGTCGTTCCCCTGGGAGTCGACACGCGGCTCTTCCGCCCGGCGCCTCGCCTGCGGCGGCGCGGCGATCCGCTCCGCGTGCTCCTCGCGGGGACGCTGTCGCCCGCGAAGGGCGTGATCGACCTGCTCGAG
>JAKLKT010000449.1 GCA_023150495.1 Planctomycetota bacterium | reverse complement strand
GTCACGTCGAGCCCCTCCGCCTGCCCCCGGACCCCCTCGTATCCCTCGCCCGCGACGAGCAGGTGCGCGGGGACGTTGCGATCCTTCAGGATCCGCATCGCGGCGAGCAGGTCGTCGAACCCCTTCACCCAACGGAGCGCGCCCGCGACGCCGAGGAGGAGCGCGCCCGGCTTCACGCCGTGCTCCCTCCGGAGGTCTCTCCGTTCGGGCCTCAGATCCTCGCTCCAGATGCCCGTGTAGACGGTCGTGACGCGCTCCGCGGGCACGCCCTTCCCGATCATGTAGCGGCGGAGGTCCTCGGAGACCGCGATCACGAGGTCCGCGCCGAGGCGGCCGTAGAGCCAGCGGTCCACGGGATCGAAGCGGCTGAGCCGCGGGTAGGCGCCGCGCCGCACGATCAGGCGCAGGTCCTTCCGGCGGAAGAGGCCGCGCGCGCGCATGCCGACGTACGCGTCGCGGCTCGTCATCGTGTGGAGCACCTCGATCCGGTGCTCGCGCAGGAGCCGGCGGATCCGCCGCCGCGCGCGGAAGTCGAGCTTGCTCCGGATCTCGATCCCGTGGCACGAGACGCCGTCCTTCGCGAGCGCCGCGAAGTCCTTGTAGCGCGGGTCCGCGGCGTAGTGCATGGAGACGCCGCTCCGGGCGAGGCGAGCGACGAGGCGGGAGAGGTAGGGCGTCCTGTCCCCCCCGTCCACGATGAGGACCCGCATCGCCGGTGAGGCTATCAGAGGGGGCTCCGGGGGCGCCGCTTCCGGTGGGCCCGCTCCTCTGGTTCAATGCTCGCCATGGAGCGTCGGCGCGTCGTCCTCACCGGCACGGGCCTCCTCACGCCCTTCGGCGTGGGCGCGGAGCCTCTCTGGGAAGCCCTCATGGAGGGTCGCTCGGCCGTGCGGCCCGCGGAGGGGTTCGACAACGCGGACATGCCGACGACCTACTACGCGCAGCTGCCGGCGATCGACTTCGACGCGTACGTCGACCCGAAGCGGGCGGCGCTCTGGAGCCGGCTGTCGAAGCTCGCCGTCACGGGCGGCATCCTCGCGGCGCGCGACGCAGGGGAAGGGAAGCCGCCGGGCGACCGGACCGGCGTCATCCTCGGCACCGGCTACGGCTGCACCTACGAGTTCGAGGAGCAGTTCCGGACGCTCTTCGACAAGGGGTGGAAGCGCGTGAAGCCGATCTCCGTGCCGAGGCAGATGCCGAACGCGCCCGCGAGCCATCTCGCGATCGAGTTCGGCGCGAAGGGGATCAACTTCACGGTCTCGACCGCGTGCTCGTCGGGCGCGATCGCGGCGGCGCTCGCGGTGCAGCAGATCCGCGCCGGCGCGATCGACGCCTGCTTCACCGGCGGCGCGGACTACGTCGTGAACGCGTCGACGGCGGCCGTCTGGAACGCGCTGCGCGTGCTCGCGAAGCGGAACGGCCCCGACGCGAGCCGCCCCTTCAGCAAGGACCGCGACGGCCTCGTGCTCGGCGAGGGGTGCGGGCTCCTGCTGCTCGAGGAGCGCGAGGCGGCGATCGCGCGCGGTGCGAGGATCCGCGCCGAGGTGACCGGTGTGGGCATGACGAACGACGCGACGAACATCGTCGGCCCCGACGTCGCCGGCGAGGCGGCCGCGGTGCGCGCGGCGATCGAGGACGCGGGGCTGTCGCCGAAGGACATCGACTACGTGAACGCGCACGGCACGGGCACCGAGGCGAACGACGCGAACGAGACGACGGTCTTGAAGGAGACGCTCGGCGCGCGCGCGAGGGAGATCCCGGTGTCGAGCGTCAAGGGCCACCTCGGCCACACGATGGGCGCCGCGGGCGCGATCGAGATCGCCGTGACCGCGCTCGCGCTCGAGCGGCAGAGGGTGCCGCCGACGCTCTTCTTCGTGCCGGGGGACCCCGCCTGCGACCTCGACTACGTGCCCTCGCCGCGGGCGCACGCGATGCGCCACGCGCTGACGACGAGCTTCGGCTTCGGCGGCCAGAACGCCGTCCTCGTCCTCTCCCGGTGCTGACCTGCCGGCGGAGCGGGAGCTCGATTCCGACCCTCCCCGATTGGCGACTGCGCGAGCGTCCGCACGCGCGACCACGGGGCCCTCGGCATCGGGCAGGCCGCCGAGCATCGGGGGGCGGTACGCGCATCACGCACCACGCGGCGGCGCTCTGCGCAGACGGGGCGAGGGCGCGATCGTGGCGCCGCGCGGGCTCCCCCCGCACGGGATCGTGGACTTTCCGAGTCTCCCGCGAAGGTGATCGGCCGGAAGCCGAAGCAGGCAAGGGCGTGGAGGGGGTGGAGGTAGCGAGCCGCTACGGCGGCGGGGCCGCGCGCGACCCATCGTCGTCGCGGGGGCGATGCCGGTGCGCCCCGTTCCCGTAGATCCCGTGGACGAACCCCGGGCGGCCGGTCGTGCCGAGGCGTCCGTGAAGGCGGTTGAGGAGCGCCTTCAGGGTGCCCTCCGGCATCTCCAGCGCCCGGCAGATCTGCTTCATCGGGGTCCCCTGGAAGTAGTGCCACGCGACGGCCCGGAGTCTCCCCGTCAGCCGGAGCCGCCGCGCCGCCCGTTCGAAGACGACGATGCGCAGGTCACGATCCTTGCGACTCATCCAATCCTCCCCGTAACACCAGCCAACCGAACGACTGGCACCCATCTTGCGGGGGGGGGGATGGCGCAAGTCAAGCGCCAAGTCCCGGCACTCCTTCTGTCGAAGTGGCGGTCTCCTGGACGGGGGATGTCACTTCACGAACCGCTGAGCAAGATGCGGCCAGTGGACCAACCTCACGGCATTCCCGGCCTTCGACGCTCCAACATGGTAGTCCGTACCCTCGAGGAAGTCGTGAGGAGAGATCCGCCTTTGTCGTCCTGAGCCACGAGAGCCGCCGCATCCTGCACGTCAACGTCACCGCGCATCCCATGACGGAGTGGACCGCGCAGCGGATCACCGAGGCGTTCCCTGCCGACGCCGTGATCCCCCGCTATCTCCACCGGGACCGCGACTCGATCTACGACGACACGTTCCGCCGCCGCGTCGCCGCCATCGGGCTGCGCGAGGTCGTCAATGCGAAGCAGGCGCCGTGGCAGAATCCGTTCCCGGAGGGCGCCATGGCAGCATCCG
>JAKLKT010000448.1 GCA_023150495.1 Planctomycetota bacterium | reverse complement strand
ACTACATGGACCCGATCACCTTCCTCGACCTCTGGATCGCGGACAACGGGAACAACCAGACGGGGTACGCGAGCCCTCTCTACGACCGCCTCTACGCCATCGCGAAGGACATCATGGGCTTCGTCGCATCGCCGGACGAGACGCTCTACTCCACGCTCGTCGAGGGGGACGCGCTGCGAGCGCTCGTCGAGGCAGCTCGATCATTGCCGGGGGGGTCCCCCGAGCGGCTTGCGGCGCTGTCCAGGACGCGCATGCTCGTGCTCAAGGAGATGGACCGGCTCGTGTGCGAGATCGACGTGCCGATCCTGCCCATCTACTTCTACGTGACGAAGACGCTCGTGAAGCCGCACATCGGCGGCTGTTACACCTACCTCGACAGGCCGGACGGCACGAGAGTGCCCAACATGCTTGACATGCACCCGCTGCGCGGCTTCTACAGGAAGGACCGCTGACCGCTGCATGCTGCGCTACGCCCTGCTCCGCCTTCTGTGGCTCCCGGCCATCCTCCTCGTGATCCTCGGCATCACGACCTGGCTCATGCGGACGGCACCGGGAAGCCCCTTCGCTGCGGAGAGGAAAGTCGACGCGCAGATCGAGGCGCAGATCGAGAAGAAGTGGGGGACGGACAAGAGCGGCTGGAAGTGGTTCGGCGAGTACCTGAAGGGGCTCGCGCGCGGCGATCTCGGCCCGTCGTTCAAGGTGCAGGGGCGCACGGTCAACGATCTGCTCGGCGCGGCGATCCCCGTTTCGCTCACCCTTGGCCTTCTCGCGCTCTTCCTGGCGCTGCTGATCGGCATCCCGGCCGGGTTCCTGGCCGGGCTGCGCCAGAACTCGGTGTGGGACTACGGCTCGATGGCGATCGCGCTTGTCGGCATCTCGCTCCCTGCCTTCGTGATCGGCGCCTTCCTCGTCATGTGGCTCGTCTTCAAGTGGGAGTCCCTCCCCGTCGGCGGCTGGGGCACGGTGAAGCAGCTCATGCTGCCGGCGATCACCTTGTCCGCGCCCTTCGCGGCGGTGATCGCGCGGCTCGCGCGCGCGGGCGTCCTCGAGGTCGTCCACGAGGACTACGTTCGCACCGCCAAGGCGAAGGGGCTGCCGAAGGGCGAGATCGTCCTGAAGCACCTCGTCCGCGGCGCGATCCTCCCTGTCATCTCGTATCTCGGCCCCGCAGCCGCGGCGATCTTCACGGGAAGCTTCGTGGTGGAGAAGCTCTTCCGCATTCCCGGGATGGGGATGCACTTCGTCAACTCGGCGATCAATCGCGACTTCTCGCTGATCCTCGGCGTGGTGATCGTCTACTCGACGCTCCTCGTCTGCTTCAACCTCCTGGTTGATATCGCGTACGGTTTCCTCGACCCGCGAGTGAGGCTCGGGAAGTGACCGTTGCTGCCCCCGCACCCCCTCCGGATGAGGCCGTCGCCGGACGCAGCCTCTGGCAGGACGCGCTCCGTCGGCTGCTCCGCAACCGCGCAGCAACGGTCAGCGCGGCCTTCCTTGCCGTCCTCGTGATCGCCTGCGTGGTCGTACCGTGGCGAATCGACCACAAGGAGCAGCACACGGCAGCGAAGTTCGAGCCGCCGGGGCACAGCGCGATCACGGGCAGCTTCCACCCCTTCGGGACGGACGAGCTCGGTCGCGACCTGTTCGCCAGGTGCTTCTACGGCGGCCGCATCTCGCTGCTCATCGGCCTCGTCGCGACGCTTGTTGCCGTCGTGATCGGGACGCTCTACGGCTCGATCGCCGGGTACGCCGGCGGCCGCCTCGACAACCTCATGATGCGCTTCGTGGACGTGCTCTATGGCGTCCCATACATGCTCATCGTCCTGCTCATCCTCGTCGTCGTCGAGAAGCGAGGCCTCGTGCCCATCTTCGCGGCCCTCGGCCTGTTCCAGTGGCTCACGACCGCGCGCATCGTGCGCGGGCAGGTCCTCGCGTACAAGGGGCGCGAGTTCGTGCAGGCGGCGCGCACGATCGGCGCTTCGCGAAGCCGCATCCTCCTCCGTCACCTGCTGCCGAACGTCATGGGTCCCGTCATCGTCTACTCGACGCTCATGGTCCCGTCCGTGATCCTCCAGGAGGCCTTCCTCTCGTATCTGGGGCTCGGGATCCAGGAGCCACACACGTCGTGGGGGCTCCTCGCGTCGGACGGCGCGCGGGCCCTGAACCCGATCGAGACGTACTGGTGGATCCTCACCTTCCCCGCGCTCTTCCTCGGCACCACGCTCCTCGCGTTGAACTTCCTCGGGGACGGGCTCCGCGACGCCTTCGACCCGAAGGGGAGGCGCGCGTGAGCCTCCTCGAGATCCGGAACCTCCGCACCACCTTCCGCTCCGACGAGGGGGTCGTCCGGGCCGTCGACGGCGTCGATCTCGACGTCAACGAAGGCGAGGTCGTGGGGGTCGTGGGGGAGTCGGGCTCCGGCAAGAGCGTCACCATGCTCTCGCTCATGGGCCTCGTCGAGCCGCCGGGCAAGGTCGAGGCCGATGCGCTCCGCTTCGAGGGCAAGGACCTGCTCACGCTCTCCGCCGAGGAGATGCGGCGCCTCCGTGGCAACCGGATGGCGATGATCTTCCAGGACCCGATGACCTCGCTCAATCCCTTCCTCACCGTCGAGGAGCAGGTGTGCGAGGTGCTCGAGGTGCACAAGGGCATGCGGCGCGGCGCAGCGCGCGACCGCGCCGTCGCGCTCCTCGAGGAGGTCGGGATCCCGGGGGCGTCGCGACGCCTCCGCGACTACCCGCACCAGTTCAGCGGCGGCATGCGCCAGCGCGTCATGATCGCGATCGCGCTCGCCTGCGAGCCCCTTCTCCTCATCGCCGACGAGCCGACGACCGCGCTCGACGTCACGATCCAGGCGCAGATCCTCGACCTTCTCCGGAAGCTCCGCGCGGAACGCCGGATGTCCGTGATCCTCATCACCCACGATCTCGGCGTCGTCGCGGGCATGTGCGAGCGCGTGCGCGTCATGTACGCCGGGAAGATCGTCGAGGAGGGCCCGACGCGCGCGCTCTTCAAGACGCCGCGCCACCCCTACACGAAGGCGCTCCTCGCCTCCCTGCCCCGGCTCGATGAGAAGGAGGGCGCGCAGCTGCGGACGATCCCGGGCCTCCCGCCGAACCTCTCCGAGGAGCGGTGCCGCGCCGACGTGCCGCGGCTCGAGTCCGCGGGCGAGGGCCACCGGAAGGCGTGCTTCGTCGAGGTGAAGCCGTGAGCGCGCTGCTCGAGGTCGAGGGCCTCCGGATGCACTTCCCGGTGAGACGCGGGCTCTTCCGGCCGCCGGGGCTCGTCCGCGCGGTGGACGGCGTCGACTTCCGGCTCGCGCAGGGCGAGACACTGGGGCTCGTCGGCGAGTCGGGCTGCGGGAAGACGACCGTCGCCCGCTGCATCGTCCGCCTCTACGACCCGACGGCGGGCTCGATCCTCTTCCAGGGCGTCGACCTCGCGGCACTCTCGCGCAAGGGCATGCTCGCCGTCCGCCCGCACCTCCAGATGATCTTCCAGGACCCCTACGCGAGCCTGAACCCGCGGATGACCGTCGGCTCGATCGTCGGCGAGCCGCTCGAGATCCACGGGAAGCTCGGCCGCGGGGAGCTCGACGAGAAGGTCTCGCACGCGCTCGAGCTCGTGGGCCTCGACCCGCGCTACAAGCTCCGCTACCCGCACGAGTTCAGCGGAGGCCAGCGGCAGCGGATAGGGCTCGCAAGGGCACTCGTGCTCGACCCCGAGCTGATCGTCTGCGACGAGCCGGTCAGCGCGCTCGACGTCTCGATCCAGGCGCAGGTGATCAACCTGCTCATGGACCTCCAGCGGCGCCTCGGCGTCGCGTACCTCTTCATCGCGCACGACCTCTCCGTCGTCCGCCACATCTCGCGCCGCGTCGCGGTGATGTACCTCGGGAGGATCGTCGAGACCGCCCCGTCGCATCGCCTCTACACCGAGCCGCTCCATCCGTATACGGAAGCGTTGTTATCGGCGGTGCCGATCCCCGATCCGGACATCGAGTCCCGCCGCCAGCGGATCGTGCTCACGGGCGACGTGCCGAGCCCCGACCAGGAGATCCGCGGCTGCCCCTTCCGCACACGGTGCCCGAAGGCGTTCGACCGGTGCGCCGAGGAGGCGCCTGTCTTGAAAGAGCACCGTCCCGGCCACGCCGCTGCGTGCTTCCTCCACGAGAAGTGATAAGAGGGGGTGCGGGGGCGTAGAATCCTCCACCCCATGGGATTGGACTTCGTCGCGACCAACGGCGCGCCCAAGGCGATCGGGCCCTATTCCCAGGCCGTCGGCATGGGCGACCTGCTCTTCTGCTCCGGGCAGATCGCGCTCGACCCGGCCACGGGCGAGCTCAGGGGCTCGACCGCGGCCGAGCAGACGCGCCAGGTGCTCAGGAACCTCGCCGCGGTCCTCGACGCGGGCGGCTCCGGGCTCGACCTCGTCCTGCGGACGACGGTGTTCCTGACGGACATGGCGGACTTCGCGGCGATGAACGACATCTACGGCCAGGCGTTCGGCCTCCACCGGCCCTCGCGCTCGACGGTCGCCGTCGCGGCGCTGCCCCGAGGGGCGCTCGTCGAGATCGACGCGATCGCGAGGCGCCGCGCTTGATCGTCCCGTCCGACATCCTCGCGGCGATCCGCGACGCGCGGTCGATCCTCTGCGCGACCCACAGCCCGATGGACGGCGACGGCCTCGGCTGCGGGCTCGCCCTGAAGCGCGCGCTCGAGCCCCGCGGGAAGAAGGTCGCCCTCGTCACAGAGGCCCCCGCACCCCCCGTCTATTCCTTCCTGCCGGGCTACGAGTCGATCGCGGTCCTCGGGAAGGGCCCGGTGCCCGCGGCCGACCTCGTCCTCGCGCTCGACGCCGGCGGCCCGGACCGGCTCGGCCGCGTCCTATCGGAGCGGCCGAGGGGCGCGCGCATCGTGAACATCGACCACCACGTCTCGAACAGCAGCTACGGCGACCTCAACTGGATCGACGACAAGGCGGCGGCCGTGGGGGAGCAGGTCTACCTGCTGCTCAAGGCGGGCGGGTATCCGATCGACGCGGTCGCCGCGCAGTG